>CALXIU010000084.1 GCA_944388415.1 uncultured Ruthenibacterium sp.
GTCCGCCCCGGCGTTCAGGCCGTCGACGCGGTCGGCGAGCGCCGAGCGCGCCGTCAGCATCAAAATGGGCGTGCCGACGCGCTTCGCCCGCAGGCGGCGCGCCACCCCGAAGCCGTCCAGCTTCGGCAGCATCACATCCAGAATGACGAGGTCGTACACGCCCAGTTCGGCGTACTGCGCGCCGGCCTCGCCGTCGTACACGGTCTCGGCGCAAAAGCCCTTCTCCCGCAAAAGCTCGGCGATGGAATCCGCCAGCAGCTTCTCATCCTCGACGATCAACACCTTCATACCCTTGCCCCCTTCCCTTCATTATAAATAACACGCCGCCTCCCGGCTGGCGGGCGGCGGCGCGAAGTTTCATCTGATTTTCAGATCGTGGCGATCTGAAAGACCTTCCACTCGCCGTTCACGCGCAGGCAGCCGACGCTGTAGTGCGAGGGATACTCGTACTCCTTCGAGCCCATGCGGATGATGTAGGTGAACGTCAGCTCGGCGAAGTAGCAGTCCGGTGAGCTCATGTGGATGCGCACATGTTCCATATCGCGGAACTCGTGCGCGTTGTGGTCGATGTACCAGCCGTTGTAAAACTCCTGCATCGCCTGATAGAACTCCGTGCCGGGCAGCAGGTAGGCGTTGAGCTGCGCGCGCGTGGCGTCCTGCGTGATGAACGCGGCGTACGTGCGCGCGGCGCCCTCCGCAAACTCCCACATCGCCGTGTCGTCGGTCGGGCGGGCCTCGATCTGATAGGTCCCCTCGGTCCCCGCCCGGACCTCGCACACGACGCCGTCGGCCTCGGCCGTGATCTCGGGCGGCCGGTACAGTCCCTCGATGGTGTACGTGGCGTGCCGGGGCGGGTCGATGCCGTCCGGCAGGACGTCATAACCGGCGGACGTCACGAACTCGCCGCCCGTCAGCTCGACCCCGTTCACCGAGACGCGCACGAACTCGGGCACGGTGATCGAGACGGGGTCCATCGGCTCGACGACGGTCCGCACGCCCCACTCGTACTCCGACCCCTCGGGCGCGCGCGTGAGCTGAAGCTCGGCGACCTTTTCGCCGCCCTGCTTCAGCGTGTAGACGGGGTCGGACTCTCCTCCCCCGGTGCGCACGAAGACGGGATCGGCGACGGGATCGGCGTAGATCTGCCGCAGCGCGGCCTCGTAGTCGTCGAGCGCGGCGTACTGCGTCGGCTCGAAGCCGGACTCGGCGGCAAGCGCGTCCCACTCGCCGGCCGAGACGCGGTCGAGATAGCGGCGCATCGAGCTCTCGGGCGTGTTGGCCTCATAGTCCGCGAGCATGTTCCAGCACACGACGAGCGCCGCGGCGATGGCGCACAGCATGACGAGCGTGAAGATGAGCAGGCCGCGCCGGAACCGGCTGCGGCTGCGCTTTTGAGATTTCAGTTTCATGGCGTCCTCCTCAGATCACGACGAACGCCGTGGGAATGGGGCGCGAACCGTACAGCGACGCGCAGACGTTTTTGACTTCGCCCTCGTAGACGAGCATGCTGGACGAGCCGCCGTCGAGGTTGGCGGCGTTGACGGCGCCGTACTCGAGCATGACGTCGATGCAGTCCTTGTACGTCGCGCCGATGCTGTGCGCTTGACGGCCGTCGATGACGAGCATCAGCACCGCGCCGTCCTCACGCTGGCCCAGCACCGTGCGCGGGTTGAGCCCGCCGCCGGAGCCGGCGACGTCCTGCGCGTTGCCATTGACAATGAACGCCGGGCCGAACGAGACGGCGTCGCGGATGCCGCGGTTGACGCACTCCTGTCCCGTCATCGTGCCGACGACGAGATGGTCCTCGCTGTCGAAGCCGACGAGCGAATACGAACCGGACAGGCTGCCCGCAAGCAGCTCGCCGTCCTTGATGACGAGGCCGAGCGGCATGCCGCCCTTGCCGACGCCGCCCTCGTCCGCGAAGCCGCCGCCGTTGATGGCCGCGATCGCGCCCTCGCGCTCGGCGAATTCCTCGACGCGCACGCCGTACGCGTCATTCGAGAACACGGGCGCGACGGCCAGATGCACGCGGGACGGGTCGTGGACGATGAGCATCTTGCCCTTGAACGTCGGGCCGGTGATGTCCACGAGCTCGATCGTGTCCTTGGGCGGCGCGTCGTCGGTCTCGACGAAGTCGACGCTCTCGGTCACCTCGCCGGAGTCGACGACGGAGTTGCGCGCGAGGATGGTCTCGACCTCGGCGGACGAGAAATAGAGATGCGGGATGAATTTCAGGGCGCTCGTCTCCATCATCGTCGTGACGAGCAGGTCACGCGCCGTCGGCGACGGGCCGACGAGCGTGACGGTCACAAGGCCGACGACGAGCACAAGCAGCAGCGCCAGCACGACGCCCAGCACCGCCAGGCACCGCAGCGTGACGCGCTTTGCCCGGCGCAGCGCGCGGGAATGTGTTTTGACAGCCATGTCATTTCTCCTTTTTCTTTGAAAAGACCCATTCTCGCTGGATCTGGAAACTTATGAGGAACAAAATCGTGTCCGTGACGATCTTCGCGGGGACCGCCGGGACGGGCAGCACCTCGCTGAGCAGGTACACGCCGCCGTAGCTGGCGGCCGCCTGCGCGACGCAGAGCGTGTAGTACCGCGGCGCCGAGCGGCCGACGCTCTCGCGGCTGCGGAACACGAGCCGGTGATTGGCAAGATAATTGCACAGAGACGACGCGGCGCGCGCGAGGCCGGTCGCGAGCAGCAGCCGGATGTGCGCGTCCATGCCGCCGAGCAGACGGTTGAGCAGCGCGAACAGCGCGATGTCGAGCACCGTCGAGCCGAGGCTGGCGGACAGAAACCGCAGGATCTGCCCGTAGATGACGGCAGAGTCGCGCAGCGGGTGGAAGTGAGAGGACTTGTTCTCCTCGATGTACACCGTGCGGATGGGCACCTCGCGGATGGCGACGCCGGCCGCCTTCGTCGCGAGCAGCATATTCGTCTCGTATTCGTAGCGTTCGCCCTTCACATCCAGGATCTCTTTCATGAAGTCCGCGCCGATGGCGCGCAGGCCCGTCTGCGTGTCCGTGACGCGGATGCCGCACAGAAATGTGAAGCACGCCGCCGTGATGCGGTTGCCCGCCGCGCTGCGCGCGGGCACGTCCGGCCCGTCGAAGCGGCGGCACCCGAGCACCAGCTCGTCCGGATGCTCCTCCAGCGCCTCGGCGCAGCGGCGCGCGTCCTCGCCCGTGTGCTGGCCGTCGCCGTCCACGGTCACGACGCCCACGTCGCCGTCCGCGTGCTCCAGAAACCACGCGAAGGCCGTTTTCAGCGCGCAGCCCTTGCCGCGGTTGATCTCATGGCGCAGCACGACGCTGCCCGGACACAGGGCCGCGGCGCGCGCGAACACGTCCGCATACTCCGGCCCGCTGCCGTCGTCCACCAAAATGACGCGGGAAAAACCCGCGCCCGCGAGATCGCGCACCACGCCCACGAGCTTTTCGTCCGGGCGCAGCGACGGCACGATCGCACTCACCTTCATTGCTTTCTCCTCCTCCACAGCGCTCCAGCGGTCCCCGCCGCGCACACGATCAGCACGCCCTCGACGATCCACAGCGCGGGCGCGCCGCCCTTCCCGTCCGTCTCCGGCGCGGCCGGCCCGCTCGCGGGCGGCTGCGGGACGCTCTCGGGCTCCGCGGCGCTCTCGGGCTCCGGTTCGGGCGGGACGTAATCGGAGTACATGTCCTCCGTCAGATGCTCAAACAGGTCCGCGCCCTCCTCGTCGGCTCCGACGAGCGAGCGGTACAGACCGAATTTGCGGCAGTCGTAGGGGCCGTAGTCCTCCACGGCGAAATACGTCTGCTGCGACGTGTGCTCGGCGAAGCCGAGCTTCGCCATCTCGAGCGCCGTCTTTCCGCCGAACGCGCCGAGCGGGACGCTCCAGTCGAGCACGACGGCGTTCTCCTCATACAGATGCAGGTACGCCTTGGGCACGTCCCACGTGCCCCAGGTCTCGGCGCTCTCCGGGTACCGCGACGCGTCGGCCGACGCCTCGAGCGCCGTCTGCAGCGTCGCGGTGTTCAGCATGTGGACGCCGTGGCCGTACTCGCCGTTCACGTCGTGGCCGACGACGACCTCCGGCTGAAAGCGGCGCAGCTGCTCGACCTGCCAGGCGACGCACGCGTCCTCGTCGTAGAGGCCCTGCGCCTGCGCGAGGCTGCCCGCATAGATGTCGGGGAATTCCGAGAACACGGGATAGTGCCGCACGCCGACGGTCCACAGCCCGTTCAACAGCTCGTGCGGGCGGTAGCGCTCGCCCCAGTGGTTCGTGAAATAGCACACCTGTACGTCGAGACCTTTTTCGCCCGCGTACAGCGGCAGGATGCCGCCGAAGAACAGGTGCTCGTCGTCCGCGTGCGTCGGCAGCGCCAGCAGGTCGGCGTCCTCGCACGGGGGCAGCCACACCTGCACCCAGTCCGGCGCGCCGCCCTCCGTCAGCGCGTACACCTCGCACAGCGTCGCGCCCGCGGGGACGTTCACGACGGCCTCGGTCGCGGCTTCGGCGAGCGGCGCGTACTCGTGCAGAAAGCCGTACTCTCCGCCCGCGAAGCTCTGCCCCGCGGCCTCGCCCGTCCACGCGCCGGGCGGACGGTCCCAGATGAAATAGAGCGCGGCGAACGGCGTGTCGGACGAGACGGTCAGCCGCGCGCCGCCGGGCCACGTGACGAAGGAGAAGGTGCTGTTATCCGTCAGCTGCCAGCGCGCGCCCGTTCCGTCGGAGACGGTGCAGCCTGCCGCCTCTGCCTCCTGCGCGAACGCGGGCATGCACAGCGAGAGCGCGGCGGCGAGCGCCACGAGCGCCGTTTTCCAGAGCCTCATCTGCATCACGCCTTTCTGCTCCCATGTGTACCTAACATTATATCAGATTCTTCATGTATTTGGTACCCCCCGCGGCGGCGGATGAAAAAAGAGCCGCCTTCTTGCATCGCGCGGCGCGTCCGGTATATAATGAGCGGGAAGGAGGTGCTTGTCCATGACAACACCGGAGCAATTGCAGACGATCCGCGCGGCGTGCGAGGCGCGCGCCGCGCGGTTTGAACAGGCCGCGATGGATGTGTTCGGCGCGGCCGAATTGAACTGGCGTGAGAAAGAGAGCGCCGGGGCGCTGTGCCGCGCGCTGGAGGCAGAGGGCTTTGCCGTCCGGCGCGGCGCGTGCGGGATGGAGACTGCGTTCGAGGCCACGGCGGGGACCGGCGGGCCGGTGATCGCGTTTTTGTGCGAGTACGACGCACTGGCGGGGCTGTCGCAGCTGCCGGGCGTGCCGGAGCCCGCGCCCGCCCGCGAGGGCGCGCCGGGGCACGGCTGCGGCCACAACCTGCTGGGCGCGGCGAGCGCCGAGGCGGCGTGCGCGCTGAAGTCGTACGCGGAGGAGGCGGGGCTTGCGCTGACGGTGAAGTGCTTTGGCTGCCCGGCCGAGGAGGACGGCGGCGGCAAGGTGTTTTTCGCGCGCGCCGGGGCGTTCGACGGTGTGGACGCGGTGTTCGCGTGGCACCCGGGCGCGGCGAACTACGTGTGCTGCCAGGGCACGCTGGCCGTGACGGGCGTTGTGTACCGCTTTGCGGGCCGCACGGCGCACGCGGCGAGCGCGCCGCACGCCGGGCGCAGCGCGCTGGACGCGTGCGAGCTGATGAACGTCGGGTGCAACTATCTGCGCGAGCACATCATCCCGGAGGCGCGGCTGCACTACGCGTACCGCGACGCGGGGCCGCTGGCGCCGAACGTCGTGCCCGACCACGCGGCGCTGCACTACTACATCCGCGCACCGCACGTGCCGCAGATGATGGAGATTCGCGCGCGCGTCGACGACGTGGCGCGCGGCGCGGCGCTGATGACGGGGACACAGCTCACGATCGAGCCCATCGACGGGTTTTCCGACTTCGTGCCGAACCGCGCGCTGTCGGAGGTGCTGCAAACGGCGTTCGAGGCCGTGGGCGCGCCGGGATTTGACGAGGCCGACCGCGCGCTGGCGGCGCGCTTTGCGGCGACGGTCCCGGACGGCGAGCGCGAGACGAACATCCTGAACGACTGCCGCGTGGCGGGACAGCCGCGCGGCTATTACGCGGGCAAGGCGCTGGACGACACGGTCGCGCCGCTGCACTGGGACCCGGACGCCACCGAGCCGGGCAGCACCGACGTGGGCGACGTGAGCCAGTGCGCGCCGGCGGCGCAGGCGTATGTGGCGACAATGGCGCTCGGCACCGGCGGACACACGTGGCAGATGACGGCGCAGAGCGGCTGCGCGATCGGCTTCAAGGGAATGCACGCGGCGGCGCAGACGCTGGCGCTGGCGGGCGCGATGGCCGCCGCCGATCCGGCGCTGCTGGCCCGCGCGCGGGAAGAACTGCGGCAGAGCGTGCCAAACGGCTACTTCTGCCCGATGCCCGAGACGGCGCGGCCCTGCCCGCCCGAGGACTGAAAGGGAGGTCTTATCATGTATGACTGCATCATCGCCGGCGGGGGGCCCGCCGGACTGTCTGCCGCCGTGACGCTCGTGCAGCGCGGTAAGGCGCCGCTCGTCGTGACGGGCGGTGAGACGCTTTTGCGCCGCGCCGAGCGCGTGGACAATTATCTGGGGATGCCCGGCATGACGGGCGCGGAGATGATGGACGCGTTCGCGCGCCACGCCGAGGCGCTGGGCGTCGAGGTGCGCGCCGCGCGCGTCGGCAACGTGATGCCGTTCGACGGCGCGTTCATGGTGAACGCCGACGGCGACATCCTCGAGGCGAAGAGCGTCCTTCTTGCGACGGGCGCCGCGCGCGTGAAGCCCATCCCCGGCGAGGCGGAGTACCTCGGACGCGGCGTGTCGTACTGCGCGACGTGCGACGGGATGCTGTACCGCGGCCGCGACGTCGTCGTGTGGGGCCTCGCGCCCGACGCGCCGCACGAGGCGGCGTTCCTTGCGGGGATCGGCTGCCGCGTCACGTATATCGCCGCGAAACAGCCCGACGGCCTTCCGGACTCCGTGCGCTTTGTCCCCGGCCGTTTGCAGGCCGTGCGCGGCGCGGACATGGTGACGGGCGTCGAGGCGGCGGGCGGCGTGATCGGGGCCGACGGCGTGTTCATCCTGCGCCAGTCCGCCCCGCCGGACGCGATTTTGCCCGGCCTCGCGTGCGAAAACGGCGCGGTGACTGTCGACCGCGCGTGCCGCACGAACATTCCCGGCGTGTTTGCCGCGGGCGACCTGACCGGCGCGCCCTTGCAGATCTCGAAGGCCGTCGGCGAAGGGCTTGTCGCGGCGCTTTCCATTGTGGAATATCTTGATAATAAACAACAAAACGTATAACAGGGAGGCGGAAATATGAATCTGAAGCGGATGGACTATATCTCGTGGGACGAATATTTCATGGGCGTGGCGCTTTTGTCGGCGCAGCGGTCGAAGGACAACTCGTCGCAGGTGGGCGCGTGCATCGTGAGCCCGGAGAACAAGATCTTGTCGATGGGGTACAACGGGATGCCGCGCGGCTGTTTTGATGACGACATGCCGTGGGGCCGCGAGGGAAAGCCGCTGGAGACGAAATACATGTACGTGTGCCACGCGGAGCTGAACGCGATCTTGAATCACGCGGCGGGAACGGGAAGCCTGAAGGGCGCGCGGGTGTACACGACTCTGTTCCCGTGCAACGAGTGCGCGAAGGCGCTGATCCAGAGCGGCGTCGCGGAGGTGATCTACTACGAGGACAAGTATCCGGACTCGGATTCCGTCATCGCCTCCAAGCGCATGTTCGACCTTGTGGGCGTTCGCTACCGCCCCTATGAGCGCACCGGCCGCAGCGTGACGGTGGAACTTTGACAGATCACAAAACCGGCGTCCAGATGTTATCTGGACGCCGGTTTTTAACATGCGTTTTTCGCCCTTTTCTGCCGCCCCCTGCGGGCGCGTCAGACTGCGGCCTCGTCGCGGTCCGGCGCGTGCTCCGGATGCTCGGCCGCGCCGTACGCGGAGAAGATGGACGGGTGCTCGCCGAACGACGGCACGAACAGGTATTTGCGCACCACAAAAATGAGCGCGATGGTGACGATGCCGATGAGATTCTGGATCTGCGTCGTGTGCTCGACGACCATGCCGCGGGCGATGGTGAACAGCAGCACCTCGATGGCGGAGCCGGGCGTGTGTTTCGCGAGCATCTTGATGAACTCGACGCCAATGATGAGGTTGAACGCGTGGCCGAGGAATGTGGTAAAGCTCAGCGAGGCGTCCTCGCTCGTCCACAGCGATGTGATCTCGCCGACGACGCGCACGCCCGTGACAACGATGGCAATGAGCACGACGACGGCGATGACGGATTCCATCAGGCTGGCGGCAGCGGCGATGCGGATGCGGAATTTATCCTTGAGTGGCATGGGCGTCTCCTTTCGTCAGTGGAAGGGGGCGGACAGCGGCTCAGCGCCGCATCATGGGCACGGCGCTCGTCACCGCGCCCCAGACGAGCTGATACAGCACCAGCGCGCCGAGAGACAGGCCTCCGAGGCCCATCGAGAAGCCGAGCACGAGCGCCAGCGCCGCGCCCGCGATGACGGACGCCTTCTGCGCCAGGCACGCGGACGCCTCGCTCTCGGCGGCCTTTCCGGCCGCCTGCATCCCGCCGATGAACGACGTGCACGTTCCGGCGTGCGTCATGAGGCCCTCGCTCTCGCGCAAAAACGACGTGTGCGGCCCGAGCGCCGCGCGCTCCGCCTGGCTGAGCACCTTCACGGCCGTCTGCGGCAGGTTGTACGTCGCGCGCACGAGCGGCTCGGTGATGTTGAAGTCCTCGGTCTGGATCAGCACGCTGATGCCCGCGCGGCCCACGCTCTCGAGCAGGTCCTGCGCGGTGGGGTCGGGCGCGTAGCTGACGATGAACATGCCGAACGCCTTGCCCGCCACCGCCAGGTAGATGGCGCTGCGCTCGCCGTTCTTCGTGTATTTGTTCTCGTAATCCATCGAGGGGATCTCAATGCTGTGGCGCTTCATCATCTCGCGGCTGCCGATGATGACGCGCTGGTTGTCGACCCACGCTGTGAAGCCGAAGCCCGGCTCTGTCTGCGCGTTTTCGATCGGATAGAGGACGTTCTGCTTGTTGTCGATCAGCGCCATGAACGTATCGCGCAGCGTGTCGCACTTGCGCGCGAGAATGCTGGTCGAGTAGAGAATGGCAAGGTCGAGGCGCATCTTGTCGAACGTTTTGATGCCGTGCAGCCGCACGCACGCGGCCGGGAACAGGTCCTTGGCGCTGAGCAGGATGGTATTGACGCTGCCGAGGCCCTCGATGGCGCTCGGGCCGGGGACGACCGCGCCCACCTGCGAAGCCGCGCGCTGCAGACGCAGCGCGGGCATGGCGTACACAAGGCTGGAGGCCACGGGCGCACAGATGCACAGCGCCGCCGCAAAGCCTGACAGCGCCGCGAACGCGTCCTTCGAGCGCAGGCCGCACACCGCGGCTGCCGCGACGGATGCGCCCAGCATCACATACGCCAGCTTCTGCGCCGAGGCGTCGTGCGCGTGCGCGGAAAAGCTCTGGCGCAGAAAGCCGCGCACCAGCCCGGTCGGCCTGCTGACCAGCAGCACCGGGTCCGGTTCGCCGAGGCCGCCGCAGACTTTTTTCGTCAGCGCGCGGTTCGGCACGATGAACGCCGCCGCGCGCTCCAGCCCGCCGCGCGCCATCTCAAAATTGGCGCTGACGACGCGGCTCTGCATCCATTTGCCGAGGCTGCCCGTGAACAGCAGCAGCGCCGCCGCCGGGGCGAACAGCGTGGTGGCCTCGGGGTCAAACGACCCGGCCGCGAACAGATAGGCAAGGTTCTGCACCGCCGCGCCCACGACCGCCACGGCCGGGAACGTATCCGTCGTGGGTCGCGCCCAGAGCCCGGCGATGCCGGTTCCGAGCGTCGACAGGCACGACACGCCCGCGATGGCCAGCAAAATGAAATTCGTCAGCAGAAACGCCAGCGGCTCGTCGTGCGGGTCCAGCGCCGCGAACGGCGGCAGGCCGCCCGCGCGCGCGGACAGTCCCAGATACAGCAAAACGACGGTGACGATGCCGGTGACGATCGTGCGCAACAGGCGCGTCACGCGCATGTTTTTGAGCGCCGCGGCCACGGCGGGCGCGTCCGACTCGCAGTTGTAATCCGCGGACGGCAGACCGGCGGCCGCCTCCTCGGCTTCCATCGAGAGCGTATACCCCCGCATCGTCGCGCCGCTCGCGGTCTTCTGCGGCTCGTCCGCTTTCACTTCCACCCGCGCCTTGCGCCCGGACTTCCCGTCGCGGTGCGCCTTCGTCGGCAGCAGCGTGTCATACTCGCCGGTGATGAACTCCTCTTCGTGGTCGTTCACCGCGCTTTTCAGAAGGCGCCGCAGCTTACCCGGCCCGCGGCGTTTTTTCTCGCTCTCGTAGACGGCGTTGACCGCCTCGGGGCTGTCCTGCGCCACGGACGCGGAGAAAAACTCCCGGAATCTGTCGTCCACCTCGCCGAACAGCGCGTTCTGCTCGCCCGAGCCCGCGCTGCGCGCGGCGGCCGCGTACGGATTTTCCTCCTGCGCGCTGCCGCGCAGCGCCTCCGCCGCGGCCTGTTCCTTGATGGCCTCCAGCCGCTTGTGCTGCGTCTCGCTGAATTTCTTGATGGACGGCAGCTCAAGCGTGGTCGTATCTTCCTTTTCGCCGTCCTCCGCGCCGTCCGTGTTCTGCGGCTCAGGCTCCCGGGGCGGCACGGGCGTGGGCTGCGGCTGCTGCGCGCGGCGGGCTTCCGCCGCCTCGCGCCGCTTGCGCTCGGCCTCTTCGCGTTGTCTTTGCTCGGCCTCCTCGCGCTGCTTGCGCTCGGCTTCCTCGCGCGCCTGCTTCTCTGCTTCTTCGCGCGCCCGCTTCTCCGCCTCTTCGCGCGCCCGCTTCTTCTCGGCCTCCATCCTCGCCTGCTCGGCGCGGCGCGCCTCCAGGATCGCGCGTTTTTCCGCGTCCGCCTTCGCGCGCTTTTTTTCGCGCGCCGCTTCGCGTTCGGCGGCGCGCGCCGCCAGCGCCGCCTGACGGCGGTCGGCGAGGTTCTGCTCGACGTCTGGCACGAACTGGACGGCGGGGCCGTCCGGCTTGTCCCCCATGCCGAGGCTGCGCAGGATGTCGTCGAGCGCCTGCTCGCGGTTTTCGCCCGGCGTGTCGAACTTGCCCGCCTCGCTCTTGCGCCCGTAGACCTGCTCCAGAATGTCGTCGATCTCGGCGTCGGACACGGTGGGCTTGCGTCCGTCCTGACTCACAGCGCTCCGCCTCCTTCCCGTGCGCGCTGGCGCATGATCTCGTACAGAAGGATGCCCGCGGCCACCGAGACGTTGAAGCTGTCGACGCCGGTGCCGCGCGCGGCCATCGACAGGCTGACCGCGCCGTCGCACAGCTTGCGCACGAGCGGCGAGACGCCCGCGCCCTCGCCGCCGACGACGAGCGCCAGCGGGCCGTCCAGCCGCTCCTCATGGGCCGGGCGGCCGTCGAGGTCGGCGCAGTAGACAAAGACGTTTTCCTTTTTCAAGCGGCGGATGGCCTCGCCAATGTTCGCGACGCGCGCGATGGGCAGGCGCGCGGCCGCGCCCGCCGACGATTTCATCACCGTGGGCGTGACGGACACGCCGCCCCGCTTCGGGATGACCACGCCGTGCGCGCCGCACAAAAGCGCCGTGCGCACGATGGCGCCGAGGTTGTGCGGGTCTTCCACGCCGTCGCACAGGACGAGCAGCGGGTCCTCCCCCGCCGCGCGCGCGACGTCCAGAAGCGCGTCGAGCGAGGCGTATTCGATCTGCGCCGCGCGCACCGCGACGCCCTGGTGCGTCTCCGCGCCGCACATCGCCGCGAGTTTCGCCGCGTGCACGCGCTTCACGACAGCGCCCGCCTCCCGTGCGAGCGCGGCAAAATAGGCCGCCTGCTTCTCAGGCATGCCCTCCTGAATGTACACGACGTCCGCCGCGCGGCGGCTCTTGAGCACCTCCGCGACGGCATTTCTGCCGTAGACAAGGCCGGTCTCGGCCTGTGATTGACGAGTGTCCATACTCCCTCCGATACCTATGTAAGGCGCGCCGGATGCGCGCAAAAAATCCCCTCTTGGACACAGTGCGCCCAATTATGACTTATTATAGCATACTACGACCCGGCGCGCCATGCTTTTTGGACCCCTACAGCAAAAAATATACCGCCAGTCCGCCCAGCGCCGCGCCGAGCGCCGCAGCGCCCGCCAGCGCCAGCACCGCCGTGCGCGAGAACGCGCCGATCGAACGCTTCCACGCCACGAGTCCGGAGGCGTACTCCTCGGCCTCGGCCCGCTGGCGCGCCACGCGCACCGCGCCCGACTGCGGGCGCAGGAACACCAGCACGCGCTCGATGTATTCGCTGTCCGGCTCGGCGATCTCGACCACTCTCTTGTTGACGCCCTTCATGACGCCGCCTCCCTTCCGCGCCCCGCGCGGGGCACGCTGGAAGTTTTGGCATTCCGGGCAAAAATAAACAGAATCGCGCGCAAAACTTTGGCGCGGTCCGCATCGCGGACGATTATACGATCTGTAGACGCCGCTTCTTTCCCACCTGTGTGGAAAACCCTGTGGAAAATGTGGAGAAACCCCCAATTCTCGGCTGTTGGAAGGCGTTGAAAACCGGGTTTTCCACATGTGTTGACAAGTTTTCAACAAAACAGGCTGTTGATTTGCCAAAAAATGTTTGTGGAACCTTTCTCTTTTTTCGCGCAAAAGTGGCGCGGTTTGTTGACTTTTCGCAGATTTTTCACGTCAAGACTTGACTTTTGAAAATGGCGTGTATCCGCGTGGGACGCATTGGCGCGCGGGGAAATGACAAGAATTTCACAAAGTCGCGGATCGCATATTGATTTTGCTCTCCGCGTGCGGTATACTATAAAGAGGCAAACGAACCGCACGGCCGCTTGGCCGCCATTTTCGGGAGGTAAGGAAACATGCTGGTAAACGCAACCGAGATGCTCAAGAAAGCGCGCGACGGCCACTATGCTGTCGGTCAGTTCAACATCAACAACCTCGAGTGGACGAAATCCGCTCTGCTCACTGCGCAGGAGCTGAACAGCCCCATCATCCTCGGCGTGTCCGAGGGCGCGGGCAAATACATGACGGGCTTCAAGACCGTCGCCGCGATGGTGGACGCGATGGTGGACAGCCTGGGCATCACTGTTCCCGTGGCTTTGCACCTGGACCACGGCACGTATGAGGGCGTGAAGAAGTGCATCGAGGCGGGCTTCTCGTCCGTCATGTTCGACGGCAGCCATTATGCCATCGACGAGAACATCGCGAAGACGACCGAGCTCGTCGAGCTGGCGCACGCGAAGGGCCTGTCGATCGAGGCCGAGGTCGGCTCCATCGGCGGCGAGGAGGACGGCGTCGTCGGCATGGGCGAGATCGCCGACCCGGCCGAGTGCGCGCGCATCGCGGGCCTTGGCATCGATTTCCTGGCCGCCGGCATCGGCAACATCCACGGCGTGTATCCCCCGAACTGGAAGGGCCTTGACTTCGACGCCCTGGAGAAGATCCACA
>CALXIU010000085.1 GCA_944388415.1 uncultured Ruthenibacterium sp.
CGTTAAGGGCGGCCGTATCTTCAAGTTTTCCGCTCTCGTTGTCGTTGGCGACGGCAACGGCATCGTTGGTTTCGGTCTCGGTAAGGCGGGCGAGGTTCCTGAGGCGATCCGCAAGGGCATTGAGGACGCCAAGAAGAACCTGCATCGCATCCCGCTGAAGGGCACCACCATTCCTCACGAAATCATCGGCGAGTTCGGCGCGGGCCGCGTGCTGCTGCGTCCGGCTCCCGAAGGCACCGGCGTGATCGCCGGCGGCGCTGTCCGCAGCGTCGTCGAGGTCGCCGGCATCAAGGACATCCGCACCAAGTGCCAGCGCACCAACAATCCCTGCAACGTGGTCTCCGCCACGATGAACGGTCTGTGCCGTCTGCAGAGCGCCGAGCAGGTCGCTGCGAAGCGCGGCAAGTCCGTGAAAGAAATCTTGGGTTAAGGAGGCAGTGAACGATGGCTGAAAAAATCACCGTAAAGCTCACGAAGAGCCTCATCGGACGCAGCGAGAAGCAGATCGCGACTGCGAAGTCGCTCGGCCTGAAGAAGGTCGGCGATGTGACCGTGCAGCCCGACAACGCGGCGACCGCCGGTAAAATCAACACGATCTCTCACATGGTTGAGGTCGTCAAAGAATAAGCGCAAGGAGGTGCACGCACTATGATGATTCATGAACTTCATCCCGCCGAGGGCTCGTCCAAGGCCGCGAAGCGCAAGGGCCGCGGCCACGGCTCCGGCAACGGCAAGACGGCCGGCTACGGCCACAAGGGCCAGAAGGCTCGCTCCGGCGTCAAGAAGGCTGGTTTCGAAGGCGGCCAGATGCCGCTGCAGCGCCGCCTGCCGAAGCGCGGTTTCAACAACATTTTCGCCACGGTCTACACGACCGTCAAGCTGAGCGACCTTGAGAAGTTCGAGGCCGGCAGCGTGGTCGACGCCAATGCTCTGCTCGAGAAGGGCATCATCAAGAAGGTGAACGACGGCGTCAAGGTGCTGGGCAACGGCACCCTCACCAAGGCCCTGACCGTCAAGGTCTCTGCCTACACGGCCTCCGCCAAGGAAAGCATTGAAAAGGCAGGCGGAAAGGCTGAGGTGATCTAAGTGTTCACAACATTCCGCAATGCATGGAAGGTCGAAGAACTGCGTAAAAAACTGATCTACACCATGCTTGTCCTTGTCGTGTTCCGCCTCGCCTGCTGCATGCCCGTCCCCTTCATCAGCTCCGCGGCTCTCACGAGCCTGCTGGGCGAGGGCGGCAGCCTGCTCGACATCATGGATATGTTCTCCGGCGGCGCGTTCAGCCAGGCAACGCTTGGCGCGCTGGGCGTGCAGCCCTACATCAACGCCTCCATCATCATCCAGCTTCTCACAGTCGCCATTCCGGCGTTGGAGAATCTGGCGAAGGAAGGCGAAGAGGGCCGCCGCAAGCTGACGCGCATCACGCGCTACACGGGCGCAGGCTTCGCCGTGGCGCTGTCGTTCGGCTACTACTGGCTGCTCCGCAGCCAGGGCGTGCTGTCGCACACGGACGGTTTCTCCGGCGTGTTCGCGGCCATCGTCATCGTCCTGAGCTTCGCGGCCGGTTCGATGTTCATCCAGTGGCTGGGCGAGCAGATCGATCAGAAGGGCATCGGAAACGGCATCTCGCTGCTGATCTTCGCCGGTATCGTCTCGCGTTTCGGCAGCATGTTCAGCACGGTCCGCACGTACTTCCTGCTCGGCATGGCCGGCATGACGAAGTATTTCTTCTTCCTGCCGATGCTGGCTGTCCTGGCGCTTGTCGTCATCGTCCTGATCGTCATCCTCAACGCCGCCGAGCGCCGCATCCCTGTGCAGTATGCGAAGCGCGTTGTGGGTCGCAAGATGTACGGCGGCCAGTCCTCGTATCTTCCCATCAAGGTGAACATGAGCGGCGTCATGCCCATCATCTTCGCCTCGGCGCTCCTCAGCATCCCCAGCACGATCGGCACGTTCCTGCCCGGCCTCAACAACCAGACAGAGCACCCGATCTGGTACGGCTTCTTCCACATGTTCAGCACGTCCAGCTGGTTCTATGCGGCGCTGTATTTTATTCTCATCATTCTGTTCAACTATTTCTACGTGGGTATGCAGTATAACCCCATCGAGCTTGCCAACAATCTCCGCAACAACAACGGTGCCATCCCCGGTTACCGTCCCGGCAAGCCGACCAGCGATTTCATCGCGAAGGTGCTCGGAAAGATCACCTTCACGGGCGCGCTGTTCCTGGGCGTTGTTGCCAGCCTTCCGACCATCATCGGCATGATCACCGGAATGCCCGTCTCTCTGGGCGGTACGAGCTTGCTGATCGTCGTCGGCGTCGCGCTGGACACGTCGCGCAGCCTGGAGTCCTACATGCTCATGCGCCATCACAAGGGATTCCTTGAGTGATCACACATCGAAAGGGGAGGCAAGCATCATGAAACTGATTCTTCTCGGAGCGCCCGGCGCCGGAAAAGGTACGCAGGCTGAGGTGATCTGCGACAAGTTGGCGATTCCCGCCATCAGTACCGGAAACATCCTTCGCGAAGCCATGAAAAACGGCACGGAGATGGGCCGCAAGGCCAAAAGCTACATCGACTCGGGCGCTCTTGTCCCCGACGATGTGATCATCAACATCATCAAAGAGCGTCTGGCGGCAGACGACTGCAAGAACGGCTTCATCCTCGACGGTGTGCCCCGCACGGTGGCGCAGGCCGAGGCTCTGGAGGAGATGGGTGTCGAGATCGACAAGGTCGTTGACATTGAGGTCAGCGACGATACGATCGTCAAACGCCTGTCCGGCCGCCGCGTGTGCTCCGCCTGCGGCGCGAGCTATCACACGCTCTACAAACCCAGCGCTTTGCCCGATCGCTGCGACCGCTGCAACGGCCAATTGATCGTCCGTAAGGACGACGAGCCCGCGACCATCCTCGAGCGCCTGCGCACCTACCATGAGCTCACTGAGCCTCTGGTGGATTTCTACAAAGAGCGCGGCAAGCTCGTCGTGGTCGAGGGCCAGGAGGAAGTGGCAGACACCTCGCGCCTCCTCCTTGAGAAGCTGGGGGTCTGAACATGATCTCGGTGAAAACCGCGAAAGAGATCGAACGCATGACGCGCGCGTGCCGCATTTCGGCCGAGGCGCTCCGCCTTGCAGGCGAAGCGGTGAAGCCGGGCGTCACGACGGCGCACATCGACAAAATCATCTACGACTACATCGTCAGCCAAGGCGCGCGCCCGAACTTCAAGGGCCTGTATGGATTCCCCGGTTCCGCGTGCATCTCGGTCAACGATACGGTCATCCACGGCATTCCCTCGAAGAGCATCGTGCTCCATGAGGGGGACATCGTCAGCATCGACACCGGCGCTGCGATTGAGGGCTTCAACGGAGACAACGCCGCCACGTTCGCGTGCGGCGCGGTCAGCGCGGCTGCTCAGCGCATCATGGATGTCACCAAAGAGGCGCTTGCCCGGGGAATCGCGGCTGCACAGCCGGGCAACCGCATCGGCGACATCAGCCACGCGGTGCAGACGTATGTGGAGGAACACGGCTACTCTGTCGTCCGATCCTTTGTAGGACATGGCGTCGGCAAGGAGCTGCACGAGGACCCGGAAGTTCCGAACTACGGGGAGGCCGGACACGGCCCGCGCCTCGTCAGCGGCATGACGATCGCGATCGAGCCGATGGTCAATGAGAAAAGCCATGTTGTCAAAACCTTGTCCGACGGGTGGACGGTCAAAACGGCCGACGGCGGACTGAGCGCTCACTTTGAGCACACCGTCGTCATCACGCCGAACGGACCGCGGATCCTTACAAAGCAGGGAGGGTAAAGACTTGGCAAAAGAAAAAGAAGACGTTATCGAAGTCGAAGGCACAGTAGTCGAGGCGCTGCCCAATGCCATGTTCAAGGTGCAGATCGAGGGCGGCCACATGCTGCTGGCCCACATTTCCGGCAAACTGCGGATGCACTACATCCGCATCCTGCCCGGAGACAAAGTGACACTCGAGATGAGCCCTTACGATCTGACACGGGGCCGCATCACATGGCGCTCGAAGTGATCGGGCGTCGCCGGTAAGGAGGTTATTAACATGAAGGTGAAACCTTCCGTCAAACCCATTTGCGAAAAGTGCAAGGTCATCAAGCGCAAGGGCCGCGTCATGGTCATTTGCCAGAACCCGAAGCACAAGCAGCGTCAGGGCTGATCCTGGCGATCCACCGCGCGGCCGCGGCCCGTCCCGCCCCGGTCTGCGCGCAAGCCGAAGAAAGGGATAAGAACATCAGGAGGTGCTTATATCCATGGCACGTATCGCCGGAGTTGACTTGCCGAAGGACAAGCGAGTCGAAATTGGCCTGACCTATATCTACGGGATCGGTCGCAGCGCCGCTGACGAGATCCTCGCCGCGACGAACATCAATCCCGACACCCGCGTGAAGGACCTCACGAAAGACGAGGAGAACCTGATCCGTGATTATATCGACAAGAATTTCACGGTGGAAGGCGACCTGCGCCGCAACACGGCGCTCGACATCAAGCGTCTGGTCGAGATCCAGTGCTACCGCGGCACGCGTCACCGCAAGGGCCTGCCCGTTCGCGGCCAGCGTTCCAAGACGAACGCCCGCACTCGCAAGGGTCCGAAGCGCACAGTCGCCAACAAGAAGAAGTAATCCACTAAGGAGGAACATTCAATGGCAAAAGCTGCTGCTAAAAAAGGCGCGCCCGTGCGCGCGAAACGCCGCGAGCGCAAAAACATTGAGCGTGGCTGCGCGCACATCCAGTCCACGTTTAACAATACCATCGTCACCATCACCGACGTGCAGGGCAACGCTGTGTCCTGGGCGAGCGCCGGCGGCCTTGGCTTCCGCGGCTCCCGCAAGTCCACGCCGTACGCTGCGCAGACCGCCGCTGAGACGGCCGCCCGCGCCGCGATGGAGCATGGCATGAAGACTGTCGAAGTTTACGTCAAGGGCCCCGGTTCAGGCCGTGAGTCCGCGATCCGCGCCCTGCAGGCCACTGGTCTGGAGGTCAACATGATCAAGGACGTGACCCCGATCCCCCATAACGGCTGCCGCCCGCCGAAGCGCCGCCGTATCTGATTGAAAGGAGAAAAGGATTTATGGCTAAGAATATGCAGCCGATTGCAAAACGCTGCCACGCTCTGGGCATTTCTCCTGCCGTTATGGGTTATGCGAAGAAGACCACGACCCGCAATCCCGGCAGCCAGATGCGCAAGAAGAAGAGCGAGTATGCGATGCAGCTCGCCGAGAAGCAGAAGGTCAAGTTCGTGTACGGCATCATGGAGCGTCAGTTCCACGCCTACTATGAGAAGGCCTCCCGCATGTCCGGCAAGACGGGCGAGAACCTGCTGATCCTGGTCGAGCGCCGTCTGGACAACGTCGTGTACCGTCTCGGCTTCGCCGCCACCCGCCGCGAGGCCCGTCAGCTGGTCAACCACGCGCACTTCACCGTGAACGGCCACAAGGTCAACATCCCCTCGTACCTCGTCAAGCCCGGCGACGTCATCGAGGTCCGTGAGCGCAGCCGCTCCTCTGTCAAGTTCAGCAAGCTGACCGGCGAGGACGCTCCGATGGTCACGCCGCCCCAGTGGCTCGAGCGCGACAAGAACTCCCTGAAGGGTACCGTCACCAAAATGCCTGTCCGCGAAGACGTCGATCTGCCCGTTGAGGAGCACCTCATCGTCGAGTTGTACTCCAAATAATCCCTTGACCCCGAAGATCGTATCACCGTGCGGGCTGCTTGCAGCCTGCTGATTTAAGGAGGGTTTATTACACATGATGGAGATCGAAAGACCCAAGATCGACACCGACAGCCTGTCCGCCGACGGCCGCTACGGCAAATTTGTCGTCGAGCCTCTTGAGCGCGGCTTCGGTACGACGCTGGGCAACAGCCTGCGCCGTGTCCTGCTCTCCAGCCTTCCCGGAGTCGCCGTGACGAGCATCAAGATCGACGGCGTTGTGCACGAGTTCTCCACGGTCGAGGGCGTCAAGGAAGACGTCACCGAGATCGTGTTGAACGTCAAGGGCATCACCGCCAAGCTCTACACGGACTCTCCCAAGACCGTCCGCATTGAGGCGACGGGCGAGTGCGAGGTCACCGCGGGCAGCATCCAGCAGGATGCCGAAATCGAGATCCTCAATTCCGACTGGCATATCGCCACGCTGGCTGAGGGCGCGAAGCTCGTCATGGAGCTCACGTTCGACAAGGGCCGCGGCTATGTTCCGGCGGAGCGCAACAAGCAGAATGCAGAGCAGGCGTCGGTCGGCGCGCTGCCTGTGGACAGCATTTATACTCCGGTGCTGAAGGTCAACTACACGGTGGAGAACACCCGCGTCGGCCAGATCACCGACTATGATAAACTTACCCTCGAGGTGTGGACGGACGGCACCATCAACGCGAAGGAAGCCGTCAGCCTCGCCGCGCGCATCATGACCGAGCACCTGAACCTCTTTGTGACGCTGTCGCAGGAGGCCATGGACGCCGAGATCATGGTGGAGAAGGACGACAAGGGCAAGGAGAAGGCCCTTGAGATGACGATCGAAGAGCTCGACCTCTCCGTCCGTTCGTTCAACTGCCTCAAGCGCGCCGGCATCAACACGGTCGAAGACCTCGTCAACAAGTCCGAGGACGAGATGATGAAGGTCCGCAATCTCGGCCGCAAGAGCCTCGAAGAAGTCATTGCGAAGCTGAATTCCCTCGGCTTCAACCTCACGAAAGACGACGAGTAAATACTGCAAAGGAGTGAATTGGGATGCCCGGTACCAGAAAGCTTGGCAGATCCAGCGACCACCGCAAGGCGATGCTTCGCGCGATGGTGACGTATCTTTGCGAGAACGGCAAGATCGAAACCACCGTGACCCGCGCGAAGGAAGTCCGCGCGATGGCGGAGAAGATGATTACCCTCGGCAAGCGTGACGACCTGCACGCGAAGCGCCAGGTGTTCTCCTTCATCACGAAGGAAACTGTTGCGAAGAAAGTCATCGATGAGCTCGGCCCGAAGTATGCCGACCGCAGCGGCGGCTACACCCGCATCATCCGCACCGGCGTCCGCCGCGGCGACGCAGCGGAGATGGCCATCATCGAGCTGGTCTGATAGACCCGAATCCACGTTCGGATCGCGCCCATAAGGCAGCATAGCAAATGGGGCGCTGACAAAAACGGCGTGCATCGCACTCAGTGAAGCGATGCACGCCGTTTCTGTTTTTTACAGCCACCGGTGGCGCTGCATGTCCACACGTCCGTCCGTCAGGAACGTCACGCCCTCCGCCTCCAGCAGGCGCCTCTGCGCGTCCGGACCGCCGAACGCGAAGCCCGGCGCCAGGCGTCCGTCGCTGAACACAACGCGGTGACACGGGATGACGCCCGGCTCCGGGTTGCGATGCAGCGCGAAGCCGACGCCACGCGCGCCGCGCGGATTGCCCGCCAGCGCAGCGACCTGCCCATACGGCGCGACGCAGCCGCGCGGGATCTGCTTCACCGTCTCATAGATGCGCCTTGTGAATTCCGTCATCCGCCTCACACCCCTTTGCGTCCAGTATATCACGCGCGGGCGCGATTGCGCAATGCGCCGCTCCGTGGTACAATACTGTCAGACCGGAAGAAAGGACGAGAGTGAAACGATGAAACTGATGTTTGCAAGCGATCTGCACGGTTCCGCCGTGTATGTGGCGCAGCTGCTCGAACGCATGCGCGAAGAGGAGCCGGAGCGCCTGATCCTGCTCGGCGACCTGCTTTATCACGGCCCGCGCAACGACCTGCCCGCGGGCTATGACACGAAACAGGTGGCGGCGATGCTCAACGGCATCGGCGACCGGCTGCTGTGCGTGCGCGGAAACTGCGAGGCGGAGGTCGACCAGATGGTGCTTGACTTCCCCGTGCTGGCGGATTACGCGGTGCTGTTCCTTGAGGGCCGCATGGTGTTCCTGACGCACGGCCACGTGTTCAACGAGCAGAACCTGCCGAAGCTCGGCAAGGGCGATGTGCTGATCCACGGCCACACGCACGTGCGCGTCGCGGCCGACCGGGGCGACTACTTCTTCCTGAACCCCGGCAGCGTCTCCATCCCGAAGGGCGACGGCATCCGCGGCTATATGGTGTACGAGGACGGCGTGTTCACGCAGAAGGACCTCGACGGAGTTCCTCTCGCGGCACTGGACATCCGCCATGGATAAGCGCACGCTCGTTGACCGCAGCGTCATCAAGAAGTACAAGAAGGCGATCTGGCATCGCTTCATCGGCGCGTGCAAGGACTACCGCCTCGTCGAGGCGGGCGACCGCATCGCCGTGTGCGTCTCCGGCGGCAAGGACAGCTTCCTGCTGGCCGTCTGTATGCGCCATTTGCAGCGCGTGTCGGACGTCCCGTTCGAGGTCGAGTTCCTGTGTATGGACCCCGGCTACCGCCCGGAGAACCGCGCGCTGATCGAGCACAACGCCGCGCTGCTGGAATTGCCTCTGCACTTCTTTGAGACGAATATCTTCGACAGCGTCGCGAACATCAAGGACTCGCCGTGCTACCTCTGCGCGCGGATGCGCCGCGGCCATCTGTACAAAAACGCGCAGGCGCTCGGCTGCAACAAGATCGCGCTCGGCCACCACTTCGACGACGTCATCGAGACGGCGCTGATGAGCATGATCTGGGGCGCGGAGCTGAAGACGATGCTGCCCAAGCTGCATTCGACGAACTATCCCGGCGTGTCGCTCATCCGCCCGCTCTATCTTGTGCGCGAGGACGACGTCATCGCGTGGGCAAGGTACAACGAGCTGCGTTTTTTGCAGTGCGCATGCCGCTTCACCGAGAACGACACGGCCGCGAACGGCGCGGGTCACGGCGCGCGCGGCAAGACGAAGGAGTTTGTGCGCCATCTGCGCGCGATCGAGCCGAAGGCGGACTGGAACATCTTCCAGAGCCTCCACCGCGCAAACCTCAACATGCTGCCGGGCTGGACAAAGGACGGCGAGGAGCACTCGTTTCTGGAGGACTATGACGCGGAAGAAACACAAACCGGCGGGGAGCCGTAAAGCTCCCCGCCTTTCTCTTGCCCGCGACTGCCGGATGTGGTATAAGTAAAATGAAGAGATCAGTCAAAAAACCAACAGCGCAGCGAATGACAGGGGAGAGGGACATGAAGGCGGATCTGGAATTGTACCGCGTCTTCGCGGCCGTCGCGGAGGAGAAAAGCGTCAGCCGCGGCGCGCAAAAACTGTTTCTGACGCAGCCGGCGGCGTCGCAGGCGATCAAAAAGCTGGAGACGCAGCTTGGCGCGCAGCTGCTCGTGCGCGGACGGCGCGGCGTGACGCTGACGCACGAGGGAGAACTCGTCTACCGCCACGCCCGGGAGGCGTTGGCGCTGCTGGAGACGGGGGAGCAGAAGCTCGAGCGCGCCCGCCACCTCGAGGAGGGCACGCTGCGCATCGGCGCGGCTGACACGATCACAAAGGAGTACCTTTTGCCGCACCTCGCATCATTCCGCGCGGCGCACCCGGCCGTGCAGCTGACGGTCGTCAACCGCACGTCGCCGCAGATCGCCGAGCGCCTCACACAGGGCGAACTCGACCTCGCCGTCGTCAATCTGCCCTTGCCGGACGACCGCCTCGAGGTGCGCCCCGTGCTGTGCGTGCACGATGTGTTCATTGCGGGCGAGGCGTTTTCACAGCTGCGCGGCAAAACGCTCACGCCGGAGCAGCTGTCGGGTTATCCGCTCGTGATGCTGGAGCGGGCATCCAACAGCCGCCGCGCCGTCGATACGTTTTTTGAACGCAGCGGCGTCGCGCTCACACCCGCTGTGGAGCTGGGCGCGCACAGCCTGCTGGCGGACTTCGCGGAGAGCGGCTTCGGCCTCGCGTGCGTCGTGCGGGAGTTCTGCGCGGGGCCGCTCGCGTCCGGCAGGGTGTTTCCCGTGCGCCTCACACAGCCGCTTCCGGAGCGCTACGTGGGCGCCTGCTGGGCCAAGGACACGCCTCTCTCGCCGTGCGCGCGCGAGTTCCTGCGGCTGTTGCAGGGGGCTTAGAGCGGCAGGCGGCACAGCCCCGCCAGCTGGACGTACAGCACGCTGAACCGGTCGGCCGCGAAGTCCGGCGCGCCGTCCTCGCTGCCCGGAAGGCACAGCGGCAGTGCCAGCACCGCGCACGCGCCGCCGCGACGGGACGTGCGCATCGCGAAGCGGCCGCCGTACGCCGTGGCAAACCGCCGTGCGAGCTCGAGGCCGAGACCAAGCCCTGTCCGCTCGCCGTATCGCCCGAACGACGCCAGCGGCGCGCCGGACGGAGCGCAGGCAGGGAAGCCCTCGCCCGAGTCCGTCACGGAGAAAACGGCAAAACGGCCGCTGCGCCGGACGGCAAGCGATACACGCGGCGCGTCGGAACCGTAGAGCGCTGCGTTCCGCACAAGATTGCCAAGGCAGACCGCGAACAGCCGCGCATCTGTTTTGCACCACAGCGGCGCGCCGGGCGCGGCAAAGCAGAATTGCACCTCGGGGCAAACGGCCGCGGCCGCGTGCAGAAAAGCCTCCGCGTGCGCAGAGACGCACACGGGCCTGCGCTGTGCCGAGTGCAGCGCGCCCAGTGCCGCCATGTTCTGCGCGTCGCGCAGACAGCGGTAGGCGCACCGCGCGGCGCAATCCAGCGCATAGGAAGCTGCGTCGCTCAGAGCCGGATCCCGCCGCGCGGCGGGCAGCAGCGCCAGCAATTCCGTCATCTCCGCGCGCATCCGCCGTGCCGCCAGCGCGCACAGTTGTTTTTCCAAAAGATACGCCTCCCTTTTTGCTGGTACGATTGTATCCGGGACGCCGCTTTTTTATGTATCCTGCCCTTTTTTCGTGTTAAAACTTTGACAAGAGTCTTGCAGTTCTTGTCCATTTGGAGTACAATAATAATAAGTCCGAATGGGGCAAAATATAAGGGAGGCTGTTTTCCTATGGCAGTAAAAGTTGCAATCAATGGTTTCGGCCGCATTGGCCGTCTGGCGTTCCGTCAGATGTTTGATGCCGAGGGCTATGAAGTCGTCGCGATCAACGACCTGACGAGCCCTGAGATGCTCGCTCACCTTCTGAAATATGACACCGCGCAGGGTCGCTATGACGGTCACACCGTCGAGGCCGGCGAGGACAACATCGTGGTCGACGGCAAGAAGATCACCATCTACAAGAACCCGAACCCCGCCGAGCTGCCCTGGGGCGAGCTGGGCGTCGACGTCGTTCTGGAGTGCACCGGCTTCTTCACGAAGAAGGACAAGGCCATGGCTCACATCCAGGCCGGCGCCAAGAAGGTCGTCATCTCCGCGCCCGCGGGCAACGACCTGAAGACGATCGTATATTCCGTCAACGAGAAGACCCTGACCACTGAGGATCAGATCATCTCCGCCGCGTCCTGCACGACGAACTGCCTCGCGCCGATGGCGAAGGCCCTGAACGACGCGTATCCCATCCAGAGCGGCATCATGACGACCGTCCACGCCTACACTGGCGACCAGATGATCCTGGACGGCCCGCACCGCAAGGGCGATCTGCGCCGCGCTCGCGCCGGCGCCGCCAACATCGTTCCGAACTCCACGGGCGCTGCGAAGGCCATCGGCCTCGTCATCCCCGAGCTGAACGGCAAGCTGATCGGCTCCGCCCAGCGCGTTCCCGTTCCCACCGGCTCCACCACGATCCTCGTGGCTGTTGTCAAGGGCACGGACGTGACGGTCGACTCCATCAACGCCGCGATGAAGGCCGCTTCTTCCGAGAGCTTCGGCTACAACACCGATCCCATCGTCTCCTCCGACGTCATCGGCATCCGCTATGGCAGCCTGTTCGACGCCACCCAGACGATGGTCACCAAGATCGACGACGACACCTATCAGGTGCAGGTCGTGTCCTGGTATGACAACGAGAACTCCTACACCAGCCAGATGGTCCGCACCATCAAGTACTTCGCCGAGCTGGCGTAAGATCTCCGCATCCGCAAAAAGGGCGGGCCGCGTCACGCGGCCCGCTTTTCTTTGCAAAATGAGCGCCGCCGCACTTCCGGGAAGGGAAGCACGGCGGCGCTTTTTGGTCTGATGTTACACGGCCTCGTCGTCGGTGCCGGCGAACTGGCTGTTGTACAGTTCCGCGTAGAAGCCGCCCTTCGCGAGCAGCTCCTGATGGTTGCCCGTCTCGACGATGTCGCCGTCGCGCATCACGAGGATCATGTCCGCGTCGCGGATCGTCGACAGGCGGTGCGCGATGATGAAGCTCGTGCGGCCCTCCATCAGATGGTCCATCGCGCGCTGAATGGCGATCTCCGTGCGCGTGTCGACGCTGGACGTCGCCTCGTCGAAGATCAGCACCTTCGGGTCGGAGATGATCGTGCGGGCGATGGTCAAAAGCTGCTTCTGGCCGGCGCTGATGTTGCCCGCCTCCTCGTTCAGCACGGTGTCATAGCCCTGCGGCAGCGTGCGCACAAAGTGGTCCACCTGCGCCGCCTTCGCGGCCTCCAGCACCTCCTCGTCCGTCGCCGTCAGGCGGCCGTAGCGGATGTTCTCGCGGATCGTGCCGTTGTAAAGCCACGTGTCCTGCAACACCATGCCGAACATGTCGCGCAGGTCGTTGCGGCGGAACTGCTTGATATCGTACCCGTCCAGCAGGATCGCGCCGCCCGTCACGTCGTAGAAGCGCATCAGCAGCTTCACCATCGTCGTTTTGCCGGCGCCGGTGGGGCCGACGATGGCCACTTTCTGGCCCTGCTGGACAATGGCGGAGAAGTCGTGGATGATCGTCTTCTCCGGCACATAGCCGAAGTGGACGTGTGCGAACATGACCTGCCCCTTGATGAGATCGGGCGACAGCGCGGGCTCGGGATCGGGCGTCTCCTCCTCCTCCTCCAGGAAGGCGAAGACGCGCTCGGCCGCCGCGGCCGTCTGCTGCAGCATGTTCGAGATGTTGGCGATCTGCGTGATCGGCTGCGTGAAGTTGCGCACATACTGGATGAACGCCTGAATGTCGCCGACGCTGATGCGCCCGCTCAGCGACAGGAAACCGCCCAGGATGCAGATGCCCACATAGCCGAGGTTGCCCGCGAAGTTCATCAGCGGCATCATGATACCGGAGAGAAACTGGCTCTTCCACGCGGACGAGTACAGGCGGTCGTTGATCTCGTTGAACTCGCGGATGCTCTCGTCCTCGCGGCCGAACGCCGTCACGACGAGGTGGCCGCCGTACATCTCCTCCACGTGGCCGTTCGCCTCGCCGAGGTACGCCTGCTGCTTGCGGAAGAACGGCTGGCTGCGCTTGACGACCGCCGTCACGATGAACACGCTCAGCGGCAGGATGCACAGCGCCACCAGCGTCATCAGCGGGCTGATCGTCAGCATCATGACGAGCACGCCGATCATCGTCGTCACGTTCGTCACCATCTGCGACAGGCTCTGGTTGAGCGTCTGTGTCACGGTGTCGACGTCGTTCGTGATGCGGCTCAGCACCTCGCCGTGCGACACGCGGTCGAAGTACGACAGCGGCATCCGGTTGATCTTCTGGCTGATGTCCCGCCGCAGGCTGTAGCTGAGCTTCGTCGAGATGCCCGCCATCATCCAGCCCTGCACGTATTGCAGCGTCGCGCTGACGAGATACAGGCACACGAGCGTCAGAAGGATGCGGCCGATGGCGGCAAAATCAATGCCGCCCGTGCCGGTCAGCTGCGCGACAACGCCCTCAAACAGCTTCGTCGTCGCGCTGCCGAGAATTTTCGGGCCGAGGATGTTGAAGATGCACGCCAGCAGCGCGCACGCAAGGCCCGCGATGATGGCCGGAAGGAACCGGCCCAGATAGGTGATGAGCTTTGCCATCGAACCTTTGAAGTTTTTCGCCTTTTCGCCCGGCATCATTCCGGCGGCGCCGCCGCGCGGTCCGCCGCCCATGGGGCCACGATGTTGTTGTGCCATTACGCAAGCTCCTCCTTTGACAGCTGGCTCTGTGCGATCTCACGGTACGTCTCGCACGTCTTCAGCAATTCCTCGTGCGTGCCAATGCCCGCCACGCGGCCCTCGTCCAGCACGACGATCTGCTCCGCGTGCATGATGGACGACACGCGTTGCGCCACGACCAGCACCGTCGAGTGCTCCGTGTAGCCCTTCAGCGCCTTGCGCAGCTTCGCGTCCGTCTTGAAGTCCAGCGCCGAGAACGTGTCGTCAAAGATATACACCGGCGCCTTCTTCACCAGCGCGCGCGCGATGGAAAGGCGCTGGCGCTGGCCGCCCGAGACGTTCGTGCCGCCCTGGCTGATGCCCGCGTCGAGACCGTTCACAAGGTGCTCGATGAACTCCGTCGCCTGCGCCACGTCGCACGCGGCGTTCATCGTCGCCTCGTCGGCGTTCTCGTCGCCATAGCGCAGGTTCGACGCGATCGTGCCCGAGAAGAGCATGCCCTTCTGCGGCACGTAGCCGATGGCGGCGCGCAGGTCCTTCTGACGAAGTCTGCGCACGTCCACGCCGTCGAGCAGCACGCTGCCCTCCGTCGCGTCGTAGAAGCGCGGCACAAGGTTCACCAGCGTCGTCTTGCCCGAGCCGGTCGAGCCGATGAACGCCGTCGTCTCGCCGGGCTTCGCCGTGAATGAGACGTTCTCCAGCACGTTCTCGCTCGCGCCCTCATAGCGGAACGACACGTTGCGGAATTCCACCACGCCCTTCGCGGGCTTCGGCAGGTCGACGGGCTGTTCGGGGTCGAGCACGGTGCTCTTCGTCTCCAGCACCTCGTTGATGCGGTCGGCCGACACGGAGGCGCGCGGTACCATGATGAACATCATGCTGATGAAGAGGAAACTCATGATGACGTGCATTGCGTACTGCATAAAGGCCATCATATCGCCCACCTGCATCGTGGACGCTTCGATGTACTTCGCGCCGACCCAGACGATCAGCAGCATCACGCCGTTCATGACGAGCGTCATCACCGGCGCCATCGTCACCATTGCGCGGTTGACGAACAGCGTGTTGTTCGTCAGGTTGCGGTTGGCCTTGTCGAAGCGCTTTTCCTCAAACTCCTGCGTTGCGAACGCGCGGATGACCATCATGCCCGACAGGTTCTCGCGGCTGACGAGGTTCAGCTTGTCGATCAGGGACTGCATCTTCTTGAAGCGCGGCAGCGCGATCACAAACAGCAGGAAGATGAAGCCCAGCATCACGATCAGCGCCATCAGCAGGATCCACGCCATCGACAGATTGCGCCGCAGGCTCATCACGAGGCTGCCGACGCCCATGATCGGCGCGAAGCACATCATGCGCAGGCCCATCGACAGGAACATCTGCACCTGCGTCACGTCGTTCGTCGTGCGCGTGATGAGGCTCGCCGTCGAGAATTTGTCCATCTCATTGTTTGTGAACGAGGTCACGCGCGTGAACACGTCGCGGCGCAGGTCGCGCGCCACGCCCGCGCCCAGCCGCGCGAGGCAGAAGCCCGCCGACACCGAGCAAACGGTCAGAAGCACCGTAAAGCCCAGCATCTCCAGACCGGTGAACAGAATGTAGTTCGTCTGGATGGCGTCCGTGTCCGCGCCCAGCTGCACGTAGTAGCTCTTCGTGAACACATACGCCGTCTGCTCCAGCACGGTGTCGTCGGCGCTCTGCGCGGCCGCGATGGCCTCGTCCAGCGCGCCCTCCGGCAGCTGCGACAGCATCGCAAGCAGCTGGCCGGCGTTCTCAAGGTCCATCGTCTGCGTCTCGGAATCGCCCATCGAAACGCCGCCCGCCTCGGCCGCCTGTTCGATCATCTGCAAAAACGCGTACGACGAGCGCGCGAACGCCATATCCGCGGCATCTGTGTCAGCGCCTTCACGAAGAGCGTAATCGCCCGGTTCGAAGGCGGGGAATTTGTCGCGCAGGGGCAGGGGATCCGCCACGACATCATACGCTTCAGCGACCGCGGCGCGGTCGGACTCCGACATGAACGTCTGCGCCAGCTGCATCCCATCGAAGGAGATCGCCTCGGGCGCGATCTGCGTGATGCCGCCCTGCTGGATGCCGATGTTCACGATGTTGCTCATGTAGTTTGGCAGTTCCAGCTCCAGCATCGCCTGTCCGAACAGGAACAGGATGCCGCACAAAAGGAACGCGAGGTACGGTTTCAGGTACCGCTTCAGTTTCAGCATGTCACATTCTCTCCAATCCAGTGTTGATTTGCTCCAGCGCGTCCGCGAACTCTCCGGTCAGCCGGATGAGCATTTCAGCCTTGTCCCGGCCGAGGCAGTCGAAGGCGCTCGACGTGCGCTCCCCGATGCGGCGCTGCTCGTTTTGCAGCATCGCAAGCCCCTCGTCGGTGAGGTACAGCCGCGTCACGCGCCTGTCCTGCGAGGAGACCTCGCGCCGGACGAGCCCGGCTTCCTCCAGCTGCGAGATGCGCTTGCTCGCGGCGGGCAGGCTGTGCCGCTCCATCGTCGCCAGCTCGGAGAGCGTTACGCCGCAGTTGAACGGATGCGCTTTGGCGGCGGCGAGCCACGGGCGCTCGCCGTGCGCGATGTGCATCATTGTGGCGAACTGCGCGGCGCTCAACTCGCCGGACACCGCCAGCGACGCCCACGCCCTTCGCAGCCGCGCCAGCTCGCTGACAAGATGCATCAGCATGTCCTGTTCGTTCCCCATGTCGTCACCTCCTTGCTTAATTGGGTGAACCATTAACCATGTTAATTAAAAGCGTTAACTATTATAACACCTCCGCGCGGGATGTCAACAGGGAACGCGCAGGTTTCATGATTTGTTCAAAAAGAAAAGCCCGGACATGCGTCCGGGCTGCGGGAGAGGGGTGTCAGGCCCCTTTCTGTTTGTATCGCTTGATGACCTTCATGCGCGTGAACTCCTCGCGGTCGTGCTCCTCCAGCGTTGAGGAGATGAACCGGATGTTCGTCTCCAGCCGCGGGATGACCACGTTCTCCAGCATGTTCGCGCGGCGCTGCGTCTTCTGGATCGCCGTCGCCAGGCGGTACACGCTGTTCTCGATGCCCGCCAGCTGCGCGCAGATGCGCTTGACGCGGTCGAAGCACACATAGGCGTAGTCCAGCTGCGCGTTGGTGCCGTAAAAGCCGTACGACGGGTACGGCTCGGCCGACTCCAGCTTCGTCGTGGGCAGTTCCACGCCCATGACGCTGTGGCTCGTGTACGAGAAGCCGTTTTCCTCGTCGTACACCTGCCCCAGTGAGCGGTCGATGCCCAGCGTGATGTTGGCGGCCTGCAAAGCGCTGTACGCCTCGGTGAACGTGTCGCCGATCTCGCGCTGCATGGCAGCGGCCTCGTCGATCAGCTTCATCATCTCGCGCATCAGCACGTTGCGCTTGCGGTCCAGCAGGTCGAAGCCGAGCTTTGCCAGCGCGAGATTCTTTTTGCACGCGATGAGATTGCCTTTGGTGGGGAAGATCTGCTCCGCCATCGCCGGTCTCCTTTCTGTGGAAAATCAGTGCTTGCCGTAGTGCTCGTCGAGCAGCTTCTCGTCGAGGCGCTCCAGCTCCGAGCGCGGCAGGATGGACAGCAGATGCCATCCGAGGTCGAGGCTCTGGTCGATCGTGCGGTCGGTGTCCGCGCCCTGTCCGAGGAATTCCCTCTCAAAGCGGTCGCCGAACGAGAGATACAGCTTGTCGGAGGCCGACAGCTCCTCCTCGCCGATGACGGACGCGAGGCCGCGCGCGTCGGACACCTTCGCATAGCTCGCGAACAGCTGGTTCGCGACGTCCGCGTGGTCGGCGCGCGTGAAGCCCTCGCCGATGCCGTCCTTCATCAGGCGCGACAGCGAGGGAAGCACGCTGATGGGCGGGTAGATGCCCTGCTGGTCGAGATAGCGGTCCAGCACGATCTGTCCCTCGGTGATGTAGCCCGTCAGGTCGGGGATCGGGTGCGTGATGTCGTCGTTCGGCATCGTCAGAATGGGGATCTGCGTCACGCTGCCGCCGCGCCCCTTGATGACGCCCGCGCGCTCGTACAGCGACGCGAAGTCGGAGTACAGATAGCCCGGATAGCCCTTGCGGCCCGGGATCTCGCCCTTCGAGCTGGACAGTTCGCGCAGCGCCTCGGCGTAGCTGGTCATGTCCGTCATCACGACGAGCACGTGCATGTCCTGCTCGAACGCCAGATACTCGGCGGCCGTCAGCGCGCAGCGCGGCGTCAGGATGCGCTCGATGATCGGGTCGGACGACAGGTTCACAAACATCGTCACGCGGTTCAGCGCGCCGGACTCCTCAAAGCTGCGGCGGAAGTAATCCGCGACGTCCTTCGTCACGCCCATCGCGCAGAACACGATGCCGAAGTTCGCGCCCTCGTCCTCGCTGATGCGCGCCTGACGCACGATCTGTGCCGCCAGACGGTTGTGGCTCATGCCGCTGCCGGAGAAAATGGGCAGCTTCTGGCCGCGGATCAGCGTGATGAGCGTGTCGATCGACGAGATGCCCGTGCGGATGTAGTTGCGCGGATACGCGCGGCTCACCGGGTTGATGGCGCTGCCGTTCACGTCCGCGAATTTTTCGGGATACACGCTGCCGAGGCCGTCCACCGGTTCGCCGGAACCGTTGAAGATGCGGCCGACGATCTCCGGCGCGAGGGCCAGCGTCATCGGCTTGCCCGTGAAGCGCGTGCTCACGCCGTTCAGCGACAGGCCGCTCGTGCCGGAGAACACCTGCACGACGGCGCGGCTGCCCTCCAGCGCGATCACGCGGCCGAGGCGCTCGGTGCCGTCGGCGGCGCGCAGCCGCACCATCTCTTCGTTTCCGGCGCCCTCGACGCCGTCGAGCGCGACGAGCGGGCCGTTGATCTCGTCAAGGCCCAGATATTCCATTGCCATAGCGCTCACTCCTTCTGCGGCGCGGCGGCGCGATGCTTCGCGAGAAGCTCGTCGCAAACGCCGTCCAGCTCTTTTTCCACGTCGCCGAACATCTGCGCGCGGTCGTTCGGGATCTCATATTTCACCTTCACGAGGCGGTCGAACAGCCCGGCCTCGGCCATCGCGTTCACCGGCACGCCCGCCTCGCACAGCGCGGCGGCGCGGTCATACAGGTGCATGATCGCGTCCATCATCCACAGCTGCTTGTCCAGAGGCACGTACGTGTCGTTCTTGTGGAACGCGTTCTGCTGCAAGAATCCCACGCGGATCACGCGCGCGATCTCCAGCGTCACCTTCTGCGAGTCCGGCAGCACGTCGGAGCCGATCAGCTTGACGATCTCCATCAGCTTGTTCTCCTCGCTCAACAGCGCCAGCATCCGCCCACGCAGACGGCAGAACTCCGGCCCGACGTTTTTCTCATAGTACGGATCGAGGTCCTCATAGTACTCGCTGTAGCTGATCGCCCAGTTGATGGCGGGGTAGTGGCGCGCGTACGCCAGCGATTTGTCCAGCGCCAAGAAGCAGCGCACGAAGCGCTTCGTGTTCTGCGTCACCGGCTCGGAGAAGTCCGAACCCTGCGGCGACACGGCGCCGATCAGCGAGATCGAGCCCTCGCCGCCCGCGAGCGTGTCCACGCAGCCCGCGCGCTCGTAGAACGCGGCCAGACGGCTGGGCAGATACGCGGGGAAGCCCTCCTCGGCGGGCATCTCCTCCCGCCGGCCGGCGATCTCCCGCCGCGCCTCGGCCCAGCGGGACGCGGGGCGCGCCGCGCGGCGG
>CALXIU010000086.1 GCA_944388415.1 uncultured Ruthenibacterium sp.
GAGGGGAGGTGGCCCGAAGGGCCGGAAGGGTGAACTGCGCTGGCCGGACAATTTTGTTTTGAAAAAAGTTCGCTGCACCGGTCAACGAGTGCAATTCACCCCTCCGGGTTCGCTTCGCTCACCCACCTCCCCTCAATGGGGAGGCCACCCGTTTTTTTCGCTCTGCGAACTTTTTCGACAGTCTCAGATCCCGAGGGCAAAGCCCTCGGGACCTTTTGCTTCAGACATTGTTGCCGCGCAGAACGATCATCTTCTGCGTGTACGCCGTGCCGCAGGGGCTGGGGATGGCCGTGCACAGCGCGACGAAGTCCTCGGCGGCGGCGTGCGCCTCGGCGGCCTGTTTTGCCGCGCCGCCGCGCCGGGAGAGGTCGGCGAGAGACTGCCCGACCGGCAGCCGCGCGCTCTTTTTCGCCTCGCGCAGCACCGTGAGGCCGCGCTCGTTCGCGCCCAGCACGTGCACGTACGGGGGCAGGGGAGGCAGCTCGTCCGTGTAGCCGAGCGCCGCGTCGAGCGCCAGACGCCGAAGCCGCGCATGGGCGTACCGCTTCGTTTTGAGCAGATCGTACAGATGCTGCGCGCTGACCGCCTCGCGCGAGGCGGCGAACAGACGGTTTTCCAGCCCCTCGCAGATGCCGCGCGTGCGGGCCATGTCCGCGGCCGTCATCGCGCGCAGACGGCTCAGCAGCGCCAGGGAAAACGCCTGCGGAATGACGTTTTTTCCGTGCTGAACGGCGCGGACGTAGACGGGCAGGCAGGTGTCCGGCACATACGGCGCGAGCGATGCGACGCCCTTTGTCACGAGCAGGCGTCGCAGCGCGGAGGCGCTGGCAAAAACGTCCTGCCCCAGCGGCGCGCCGTGCGCCGCGCCCACGCGGCGGACGGGGAACGGGCGCACCGGAAGCTTCTGCGTCAGGATGGCCTTGCAGTACTCGACGCCGAGGATGTTGTTCGGGTCGCGCAGCAGCGCGCCCGCGCCGGGCAGGCACTCCTCCGCGGCTTTTTCCCGCGCCGCGGCGAACGGCGCCGCGCCGCGCAGATGCTTTTGCAGGCGCTTGGAAAACTCGTCCGACGCGAGGCACTCGGCGGCTGATTGCAGCGCCCGCGCGTCCGGCGTCTCCGCGCCGAAGGCGACGGCGTCCGCGCAGCCAAGCCCGCCCAGCACCGCGACGGCCGACGCGGCGAAGCCCTCCGCCGACAGCACGGCCTACGGGGCAGGCAGGCACAGGACGAGGTCCGCGCCGCCCGCGAGCGCTGCGCGCGTGCGCACATCCACGGGAAACGCCGCCGCGCCGCCGCGCTGTACGACGGACGGCGACATCACGCAGACCACCGCCTCAAAACCCGCGCGGCGCACCTCGTCGATCATCCACGCGTGGCCCGCATGGAAGGGATCGTACTCGGCTACGATTCCCGCAATTTTCACGCGCGATTGCCCCCTTTTCGCAAGTTTTGTGCTTGAAAATGGCTTGTACACATTATATAATAAATATGCTACCAAAAAAAGCATTATTTTGCAATCGCTGCGAATGACCAGAGAAGAATGACAAGAGATGAAGGAGACGAATCAGATTATGAAAATCCTCGTTATCAACTGCGGTTCCAGCTCGCTGAAGTACCAGCTCATCGACATGGCGGACGAGAGCGTTCTGTGCAAGGGCCTGTGCGAGCGCATCGGCATCGACGGCTCGAAGATCACGCACAAGGCCAACGGCGGCGAGTGGTCGGAGGAAGTCCCCTTCCCCTCTCACACCGAGGCGTTCATGAAGGTCGTTGAGATGATGACCACCGGCGAGGGCGCCGTCGTCGCCGACAAGAGCGAGATCTCCGCCATCGGCCACCGCGTCGTCCAGGGCGCGGAGTTCTTCACGAAGTCCGAGATCGTCACGGACGCCATCATCGACAAGATCGAGGAGATCGCGCCGCTCGCGCCTGTCCACAACATGGCGCACGTGCAGGGCCTGCGCAGCGCGAAGAAGGTCTTCGGCGCGGACGTGCCCAATGTCGTCGTGTTCGACACCACGTTCCACCAGACGATGCCCCCGAAGGCGTACATGTACGGCGTGCCCTATGAAATGTACGAGAAGTACTCCATCCGCCGCTACGGCGCGCACGGCACCAGCCACCGCTATGTCAGCATGGCGGCCGCGCAGTATCTGGGCCGCGACGATCTGAAGATGGTCACGTGCCACCTCGGCAACGGCAGCTCCATCTCCGCCGTCAAGAACGGCAAGTGCGTTGACACCAGCATGGGCCCGACCCCTCTGGCCGGCGTCCTGATGGGCACCCGCTGCGGCGACGTCGACCCCAGCGTTGTCACGTACATGGAGCAGAAGCTCGGCTTCCACGGCCAGGAGATGGCCGACTACCTGAACAAGAAGTCCGGCCTGCTGGGCATTTCCGGCATCTCCAGCGACAAGCGCGACGTCACGAGCGCTGCGGCCGAGGGCAACGAGCGCGCGCAGCTGGCCTGCGACATGCTGAACTACCAGATCAAGAAGTACGTCGGCTCGTATGCCGCGGCGATGGGCGGCCTTGACTGCGTCGTCTTCACCGGCGGCATCGGCGAGAACGACGGCAGCGTGCGCGCGGCCGTCTGCGAGGACATGGAGTTCCTCGGCATCAAGATCGACCTCGAGAAGAACAAGGTCCGCACCGGTGATATCACGGATATCTCCGCCGCGGACAGCCGCGTCAAGGTGCTGATCGTCTGCACGAACGAAGAGCTGATGATCGCGCGCGACACGAAGGCGCTCGTCGAGGGCTGATTTTTCACACAGACAAGCGGGCCGCGCCAAATGGCGCGGCCCGCTTCATTTTTTCAACCCAAAACCCCCGGAGGCGGATGCCCCCGGGGGTTTTGTCTGTCCGGAAAACTCAGTCAACAATGACGTCGACTTTCATGTAGTTGCCGGGGTTCTTCTCAATGTCAACGATCGTGGCGGGGGCGTCGTCCAGCGAGACGACCTTCGTCAGCAGAGCGCGGACGTCGACCTTGCCCGAGTGGATCAGCTCAATGGCCTCCTCGAACTCGCACGCGCTGGTGCGCGCGCCGCGGATGTCCACTTCCTTGCGGGTGATGGCGTCCGTGGGGATCGGGGTCTCCTTCTTGGGCCAGCCGGTCAGCGTGATGCGGCCGGCGTTCGCCACGATGTCCAGCGTGGAGCGGATGGCGGGATTTGCGCCCGAGCACTCCATCACCAGCTCGGCCATACGGCCGTCGGTGTACTCCGCGACCTTCGCGACAAGATCCTCCTTGCCGGAGTTGATGACGTACTTCACACCCAGCTCCTTCGCCGCCTCGAGACGCTCGTCGACGAGGTCGATCAGGATGGGCTCAGCGCCGTAGGCGATGGCGCTCATCGCGGCCAGCAGGCCGATGGGGCCGGCGCCGATGATGGCGACGTGCTCGCCGGCCTTCAGGCCGCCGCGGTGGATGCCGTGCAGGGCGATCGTCAGGGGCTCCGCCATCGGGGCGATGTCCCAGGGCATGTCGTCAGGCAGCTTCCACAGCATGTCGGCCGGGTGCGTGAACTTCTCGCACATGCCGCCCTCGACGTGCACGCCCAGAACATGCAGATCGGTGCAGCAGTTCGTGCGGCCGATGGAGCAGGGATAGCAGTTGCCGCAGTAGAGGTACGGATCGACGATGACGTGGTCGCCCACCTTCAGCCCGCGGGGATTGTCCTCGGGGATGGACAGGATCTCGCCCGCGATCTCGTGTCCGATGACGCGCGGGTACGATACGAGCGGATTGGTGCCGCGGAACGCGCCGATGTCGCTGCCGCAGATGCCCGCGGAACGGACCTGGATCAGCGCCTCACCTTCCTTGGCGACTGGTTCAGGGATGTCGATGCACTCGACCTTCCACGGCTCAGAAAATTTGATGGCTCTCATACTCTTTCCTCCGTTTTTTCAGTGCAAAAAAGCGCTCCGGCGGTGCTCCGCCGGAGCGCTGCTGTTCAGATGCCGTGGCCGATCAGATCTTGACCTTGACAACCACTTTTTTGACGGCGCACGGCGCGCCCTCCATGCAGCGGGGCTTGTGAGCGTCCTCCGGCGCGACGACGACGAAGTCGCCCGGCGTCAGCAGGATGCTGCCGCTGTGCTCCGGCTCCTCATAGAACTTCAGATCGTTCGCGGGGATCTCCTCGCGGACCACAAGGCCCTCGCGGTTGCAGATGCCGAACTGCTCGATGCCCGACGCGAGGTACTGGATGTCGAAGTACTCGTCGTGCGTCTCAAAATATCCCTCGCTCGCGGGGAACGTCGTGTAGGACTGCACGTTCGCAGTCACGCCCTCGCACACGGGGTACGCGCTGTCGTCCAGCGCGCAGATATCGTTCTCCGCCAGCCATTTGTAGGCCGCCTTGAACTTGTCCTCCAGATAATTGTACTTTTCACTCAGAGTCAAACGAGTCGCATACATGGGTCATAACCCTCCTGTTCGCTTATTTGTGTGTTTTCTCGATGGCTTCCCACAGGCCGTTCAGATAGGCGATGCCGAGGGCGCGGTCATACAGGCCATAGCCGGGGCGGCCGACCTCGTCCCAGATCATGCGGCCGTGGTCCGGACGCACATAGGTGTCGGGGCAGGTCTCGTAGATAGCCTCCATGATGGCATACATATCGAGGTCGCCGTCCTTGGACAGATGGGACGCCTCGCGGAACTTGTGATAGCCCAGATACTTGACGTTGCGCACGTGCATGGCGCCGATGCGGTCCATCTCGCCGAAGTGACGGATGATGGCCGGGATGTCGTTCTCGGGGTTCGAACCCAGCGAGCCGGTGCAAAGGCACACGGTGTTGCAGGGGCTGTCGTGCAGCTTGATGATCTTGTCATAGCCGGCCTGATCGTGAGCGATGCGGGGCAGGCCGAAGATGGGCCACGCGGGATCGTCGGGGTGGCACGCCATGCGGACGCCCACTTCCTCGCAGACGGGGATGATGGCGTCGAGGAAATACTTGTAGTTCTCCAGCAGCTTCTCCTCGTCGACGTTCTTGTACAGCTCCAGCGTCTTCTCCAGATCGGCCAGGCGCTCCGGCTCCCAGCCGGGCAGCGTGAAGCCGTTGGAGTTCTCCGCGGTGTTCTTGACGATCTCCAGCGGGGTCATCTGGCCCAGCTCGGCCTCGTCGAAGTACAGGCTGTTGGAGCCGTCCTCGGGGATCTCGCGCGCGAGGTCGGTGCGCAGCCAGTCGAGCACCGGCATGAAGTTGTAGACGATGACCTTCACGCCGTACTTCGCCAGATTGCGGATCGTGATCTTATAGTTCTCGATATACTGGTCGCGGGTCGGCAGGCCCAGCTTGATGTCCTCGTGGACATTGACGCTCTCGATGACTTCGCACTCGAGGCCGGCGGCATGGACATAGTCCATGTAGTCCTTGATCTCCTCTTCGGTCCAGACCTCGCCGGCCGCCTTGTAATCCAAGACGCCCATCAGGCCCGTGCAGTTCGGGATCTGCTTGATCTGCTTCAGCGTGATCTTGTCGCTGTCCTTGCCATACCAGCGGAATGTCATTTTCATGGGAATTGCCTCCTTATGGTTGTCAGATGAATGTTCGGATCAAAGCGCTTCGTGGAGCGTGCGGCGCACAGCGCCCTCGCCCGCGAGCATCTTCTCAAAGTAGGCTTCCACCTTCGCGCCGAGGCCGACTTCGTACAGATCCACGCCGAAGATGTTCTTGTTGGACAGGATCGGCTTCAGCTTGCCCTCGCCGGAGGCGGGATCGCCCACCTTCACGCCGTCCAGATACGCCTGCACTTCCGTCAGCAGGGGATCGGGGCTGGGCGTGAACGCCTTGCCCGCGTCGTCCACCGCCAGCAGGTAGCGGCACCACGCGGCCTGCACCAGCGGGATCAGCTTCAGGTCGTCGACGTTCAGGTCGTCGCGCGCGACGTACAGCTTGATCGTCTCACCGTAGCGGATGGCCAGCTTTTGGCTCGTGTCGGTCGCGATGCGCTGCGGGGTGTCGGGGATGTACGGGTTCGGCAGACGGACCTCCAGGACCTCCTTGACGAAGTCGTTCGGGTCGAGGATGCCGGGGTTCGCCACGACGGGCATGCCCTCGGTGTAGCCGATCTCGTTGACCAGCTTCACAAGATCCTCGTCCTTCATCTCTGCCGCGATGGACTCATAGCCCAGCAGGCAGCCGAAGACGGCCAGCGCCGTGTGCAGCGGGTTCAGGCAGGTGCACACCTTCATGCGCTCCATCAGGTCGACGGTCTCGCGCGGCACGACGTAGACGCCCGTGTCCTCGAGCGGCGGACGGCCGTTGGGGAACTTGTCCTCGATGACGAGGTACTGCGGCGCCTCGGCGTTGACGAACGGCGCGATGTAGGTGTTCTTGTCGGTGACGACGGCCTCGGTGCTCTCGAAGCCGATGTCCTTGAGGTTCGCGGCGACGGTGGCGTCCGGGCGCGGGGTGATCTTGTCGATCATCGAGCACGGGAACGCGACGCGCTTGTCGTCGGAGATGTAGTCGACGAACGCAGCCGGGGCCAGACCGTTCTCGACCCACTTCTTCGCGACGGTGCTGACGGAGTCGTACAGCTTTTCGCCGTTGTGCGAGAAGTTGTCCATGCTGACGATGGCGATGGGCGCGGCGCCGTTCTCAAAGCGGTGCAAAAGCAGCGCCGCGATGATGGCCATGCCGTTCTGCGGGACTTCCGTCTTGCGCTCGAAGTCCTCGAGCACCGCCGGGTAGAACTCGCCTTTCATGTTGCGGATCTGATAGCCCTTCTCCGTGATGGTGAAGCTGACCATCTGCAGGCCCGGATCGGCGAACACTTCCTTGCAGCGCGGCCACTGGGCGGGGTCCTCAAAATCGGCCTTCATCGTCTCGCCCACGGAGGCGATGACCTTCTTGTCGAGGTGGCCGTCCGCGTGCATGATGACCTGCAAAGAGAGATCGTCACACGGATCGTAGATCAGCGACAGGATCTGATGGTCGAACGTGGACAGCACGGTGATGCCGCTCGTCATCTTCTTCTCGTTCAGAAGAGTCTGCGCAAGATCGGCAATGTAGGCGCGGAAGATGTTGCCCGCGCCGACGTGGACCCATTTCGGATGCTTCTGCGTTTCGGCGCGCATCGCCTCGTAGTCGTAATGGGGCAGCTCGATGCCCATCGACTCCCACTCGGCAGGGTTTTTGATGGATTCTTTGTTCAGTACAGCCATTGGGGGAACCCTCCTGTCATTTTGTTGCTTTCATTGTATCACGAAGCGATCCCGGTTTCCATTGGTATGTTGCGGATCGAATTGCGAAACTTGCGCGTCACAGAAGGTCCATCGCCACCTTGATGACGATCTTGCGGATGGGGGCCTCTCCGCCCTCCGCCTCGATGGCGGGGATGTGCACGTCCCACGGGAAAAACGCCGCGTACGTGCCCGGCCGCATCTCGATCACGCCCTCCGCGGCGTTCGGGTTGTTCTTATAAAAAATGATGTCGCGCGTCTCGAGAAGTTCCTCGTCCACCTCGTTGTCGCCGAGGTCCTCGTACCAGCCGATGCGCTCGGGACCGCCGGCCGCGAGAAACTGCACGTCGACGTATTTGCGGTGCACCTCCGGGCGCAGCGTCTCGCGGCGCGCCGTCTTCTGGTCCAGCACCTGCAAAATCATCTTGTCGCCGTCCAGCTCAAAGCGGCCGGGCTCGTGCGCGGCGAGGTCGTTCTCCTTCAAAAATTCCAGCGCGCGGCGGATGGCGGCGGGATAGATATCCCAGTTTTCCGCCGCGTGGATACTGCCGGTCAGCATGTGTCAACGCTCCCTTCGCTGTTTTGTCATGGCAAGTCAAACCGCCCGCCCGGACGTGCCGGGCAGGCGGATGAACGGTCTCTTACTCTGTGAAGCCGGGCAGGCCCTCGATGGCGTACGCGCGCACCGGGCAGGAGTCCAGACCCATGATGGGCATCGGCGCGTAGCTCATGAAGAACACGCGGGACTGCAGCTGATCCAGATTCTTGAGCACCTCGAGGAAGATGATGTTCTCGGCCAGCAGGATGTCGTGGAAGGGCTTGACGTCCTCGTTGCAGTTCTCGATGGACACGCCGTCGCCGAAGCCGATGCACTTCGCCTTGTGGTCGCGGAACCACTCGGCCGTCTCGCCGTTGACCAGCAGGCGCTGATCCTTATCGGTGTTCGTGTCGGGCGTGAACGGCGTCAGCTTGTAGGGCGAGTCGATCAGGACGATGTCGCCCTCTTTCATCCAGTCGCCGCAGGCGCGGTCGAGGTCGGCCTTCGAGATGTGAGCGCGCGGCTCCAGGAAGTCGAAGTTCACATAGATGGCGCGGCCGACGAACGTCGTCAGCGGCAGCTCGGCGACGCTGGGCCAGTTGTCGTCATGGTGATACGGGCACTCGGCGTGCGTGCCGAGGTGGCTGGTCAGGTCCATGATCGTGTGGAAGTCGGGGATGGGGCCGCCCGTGTTGAAGCGGAACAGATGGCAGCGGCGGGTCTCCGTCGCGGGGTCGAGGGGCTTGGTCAGATCGACCACGCGCAGGCCTTGCAGGTTGTAAACAGGATCCATGGGAAATTTCTCCTTTCAAATTTGAAATATATGGATTCAAGCGGCGTCGCGCCGCGTGAACTCACTTGTCGTACGCGCGGCGGTCCTCCATCGCGTGCACCATCTCCACAATGAACTTGTGGCTCGGCGCGGGCACGCCGTTGCGCTCGGACGCGCGCACCACCGCGCCGGAGATCGTATCGACCTCCGTCCGGCGTCCGTCGCGCAGGTCCGCGTAGATCGACGTGTAGCCGTCGTGCGACGAGACAAGCAGCGCGCGGATCTCCGCAATGATCGTCTCGGCGTTAAAGTGCAGGCCCTCGCCCTCCGCCACGGCCACCGCCTCGCGGATCAGCGTCTCGCACAGGTTCCACGCGTGCGGATCGTCGAGCATGTAGCCCATCTTCATCTGAAGCACGCCCGTCAGCGCGCTGACGGACACGTTCGTGAACAGCTTGTGCCAGATCAGCTCCTGGATGTTCTCCGCCACGACGGCCTCGAGACCGCACGCCGTGAAGTTCTCCGCGATGGGCGCGAGGCGCGCGGGGTCGCCCGTCAGCGGGCCGAGATTCGTCAGGCCGGAGCCGCCGTGATTGACGTGACCGACGCCGAGAATCGACGCGTTGTGCTGCGTCGTGCCGATGATGATGCGCTCAGGCGCGACAAATTCGCGCAGCAGCTCGTCGTGGCCGGCGCCGTTTTGCAGCGTCAGCACGTAGGTGTTCTCGCCGAACAGCGTCTTGTTGGATGTCAGCGCCACACGCGAGAACAGCGATTTGACGAACACGATCACCAGATCCGCCTCGCCGAGGCCCTCCGAGCTGGTGGCGGCGCGCGGTGTGAACCGGGCGTCCTCGCCGGTCTTTTCACGGATGAGCACGCCGTCCCGGTTCACGGCCTCCACCTTCGCGGCGTCCGTGTCGATCAGCGTCACATCATTGTGGCGCGAGAGATAGCCGCCGTACAGCGAGCCCATGGCTCCGGCGCCGATCACAGCAATTTTCATGGCAGACAGATCCTTTCCTTTTGCGACTTCAACAGCCTTTGTTGTATACTTCATCCGCTCGCGCGGATGCGGTGCGCGTCAGCTCTCCTCCAGAAGACGCCGGCGCGAATCCTGCAATGTGTAAAACAGCGCCGGGTCGCGCTTCATCACCTGCGGCAGCAGCGCCGCGGGGCGCGCCAGGTGCGCGCGCATCTGCGCGCACAGCGCGGCGGCGGACCGCCTCTGCAAAGCGTCCAGGATCCCGGCGAACTCCTGCACGCGGCTGGCCGCGAACGAGCCGTCCTCGCGCATCAGCGAGCAGACGCGGTGCACGTCGCCGCTCACGCTCTCGAGCGTGCGCCAGACGAGCCCGTATCCGCACGCCTCGAACAGCATCGCGTGAAACGCCTCGCCGGCCTGGGCAAGCTCGGCCAGATTGCTCGCGCCCAAAAGAAAATATTGCCGGTTCACATTGGCCTGCGCCGAGAACAGCAGCTCTTCCGAAAGATTTCCCTGCGCGCACAGCGATTCCACCACGGCGCAGCCGAGCTGCGTGCGCATGAAGACCGTTTGCCGCACGCGGTCGGCGTCGATACCGGAGACCACCGTGCCTTTTTGCGGCGCGACACAAAGAAGCCCCTCTTCGGCCAGACGTGCGAACGCGTCGTGCACCGGTGTGCGGCTCGCGCCCAGAGCGTCGGCCGCAGCCGCCTCGCTCATCCGGTCGCCCGGCAGAAGAACAAGCCCCAGAATGTTGTTTTTCAGCGTGCGGTACGCATACTCGCGCGCGTTCTCCGCGCTGCCAGGCTTGTCCAGCAGCAGCTGTTTCATGTGGCGAACACCCCGTTTCTCCGCAGGAAAGGCGCCGGGGGTTCGGTGCTTTCCACAAAGTTTTCCTGCACTTTTCGGGTAACTTTTTGGAGATATTTTCTGTATACTTGTATGTTAGCACTTCTTATAAAAAATATCAATAACAAATTTCCTATTTAGAAAATTTCAATAAAAGGGCGAAAAAAAAGGGTTGCTTTTCACATTTCAGTATGCTATTTTATACTTATCGAACTTGGGCCGTCATGCGCCGTGTTCGCATTTGCGTCACAAACAAACGGGAGGTGGTGGAGCATATGTCCGCCGCAGAGTACGCGCAGAAGATCAGCGAGATCCACCGCGCCGATACATATGAATCCCTCCGTGACGATATCCTTTACTTCCGACGCACCCCCGGCGAGCCGCTGAGCGAAAACCGCCTTGCAGCGCAGTTCGGCATCAGCCGCACGCCGGTGCGCGACGCCATCGCGCGCCTCGCGTCGGAGGGGCTGGTCGAGGTCTTCCCCCAGCGGGGCAGCGCCGTGTCGCGCATCTCCGCCCAGCGCGTGCGGGAATTCCTTTTTATGCGCGAGGTGCTCGAGTGCGCTGTTGTGGAGCGCGCCGCGCGGAATTTCACCTCGTCAGACGCCGCGCAGTTCGCGCGGAGCATTGAGAAGCAGCGCGAGCGCTTTTCCGAGAGCGACGGGCAGGGCGTCCTGGAAGAGGATCAGGCCATGTTCCGCGCGCTCTACATCCGCTGCGGCCTCGGGGGCGTGTGGGACTCCTACCGGATGCTGCAGGGCGATACGCAGCGCGTGCTGTATCTCGTGGCGTCCTATTTCAGCTACCGCCGCGCGCCGGAGCAGATGTACGGTTTTGAGATGCGCCTCACCGCGCACCGCCAGCTGCTCGACGCGCTGTCCGCGCACGAGGCGGAGGCGGCCATTCGCATCACGCACGAGTGGAGCGAACAGACGCTGCGCGACCTGGAGATGCTGGAGCACACGTTCCCGCATTACTTCGAGCGGCCGTGAGCCGCCCGAACTGAGAATGTCACCAATTTGCCCAGATAAAAATTCTATCTTCGAGGAGGTCATTTTGTGGAATATGTAATTGGTGTACTGCTGCTCTTAACATTCTTCGGCCTTGCATACTACTGTATCAAGGGCTACAACCTGATGATCGGCTTCCTGGTCATCACCATCATCTGGACCGTTTTGCCGATGCTCGGCTCGCTTGTCGTCGGCAGCGCGTTCCTTGAGGCGAACCCGATCCTGAACTTCGGGCCCGACAACACGCTTGTCAACGCTCTGAACAGCATCTATCAGTCCGCGCCGGAAGGCTGGGGCACCACGCTCGTCAACGTGTGCTGGGGCGCCTGGTTCGGCCGTGTCCTGATGGAGACCGGCATCGCTTCGACGATCATCCGCAAGACGGTTGAGCTGGGCGGCGACCGCCCGATCGTGACGATGGCTCTTCTGAACATCGTCACCGCCGTCATCTTCACCGCCATGACCGGCGCGGGCCCCGTTATCGCCATCGGCGTTATCGTGCTGCCCATCATGATGAGCCTCGGCATCCCCAAGGCCATCGCGATGTTCTCCTTCATGGAGTCCGTCGCCGCCGGTATCTATCTGAACCCGGTCAACTTCGCGCAGTATCGTGCGTTCTTCATCGCCACCGATGAGATGCCCGACTTCACGCTCGGCTGGTATGCCGCTAAGTGGGGCTATGCCGCTCTGGCCATCGCGCTCGTCGTGACGACCATCATGGCCGGCGTGTTCCTGTCCCGCTCCAAGACGTCTCACGCGTGGGCCGCTCAGACGGCTGGCGCGCAGCAGGCGAAGGATGCGCCCATGTACACGCTGATCCTGCCCATCGTGCCCGTCGTTCTGAACATCGCGTTCAACTTCTCCGTCATCGGCGGCTTCGTCATCGCCGGCTTTGCCGCGCTGTTCCTCTGCGGCAAGATGAAGGGCGGCTTCAAGGCGTCCTGCCAGCTGGTCAACAAGCTGTACTATGACGGCGTCGTCGACACCGCTCCGCTGGTCGGCTTCCTGCTCACGCTGCCGATGTTCAACAAGGTCGCGTCGTATGCGTCCCCGTACTTCAACGCCGTCCTCGGCCCCATCATGCCGAAGACTGAGCTGGTCGTCTGCATCGTGTTCGCCGTCCTGGCGGGCCTGGGCCTCTTCCGTGGCCCGATGACGCTGGTCGGCTGCGGCGCCGCCACGCTGGGCGTTCTGTCCAATGTCGCGAGCTTCTCCGTCCCGTTCCTGTACGCTGTATTCGCCATCCCGACGATCACCGTCAACATCGGTTCCTGCATCACGCAGTCCTGGGTCGCGTGGGGCCTCGCCTACACGAAGGTCGAGTCCAAGGATTACCTCAAGCTGTCCATCCCGACGCTGTACATCATCTCCGTGCTTCTGTACGTGCTGACGATGTTCACGATGACGGGCCTGGATCAGGTCTGGTACGCCTGAACCTCGTCCCCCCGGTCGTAAACAACCCTCTATCCTCAGAGTTGCTATCCGGAATGAATTGGTGAAATGATGCCGTGCGCCGTCACCCGACCGCGGTGGCGGCGTACGCTCTTTCACCTGAAAAGGTCTCTAAAATTGATTATTTTTTAGGAGGAAGCTCAATGGCCGAACAGAGAAGAAAAGTACGTATGGGTATCGACGTCGGCGGCACGCACACCAAGGCGGTCGCCATCGACAACGCCACCCACGAGATCATTGGCAAGAATGAGGTCAAGACGACGCACGACCACGAGCAGGGCGTCGCCGCGGGCGTCGTGCAGTGCTTCGAGAACTGCCTGCGCGAGAACAACATCGCGCCGGAAGACGTCGTCTTCGTCGCGCACTCCACCACGCAGGCCACGAACGCCTTCATCGAGGGCGACGTCGCGCAGGTCGGCGTCATCGGCGTCGCGGGCGGCGGCCTCGAGGGCTGGCTCGCCAAGCCGCAGCTGCGTCTGAAGGACATCATCCTCGACGAGAAGGTCGGCCGCAAGATCACGATCCACAACGACTTCATCAAGAAAAAGCAGCTCAACAACGACACGATCAACGCGTCGATCGACAAGCTGAAGGGCGAAGGCTCCGAAGTTATCGTCGCGTCGATGGCGTTCGGCGTCGACAGCGGCACGGAAGAGGAGCAGATCCACGACTGCGCGCAGAAGAAGGGCATCCCCGTCACGATGGCCTCCGATATCACGAAGCTGTACGGTCTGACCCGCCGCACCCGCACGGCCGCCATCAACGCGGCCATCCTGCCGAAGATGATGGCCACCGCCAACGCGACGGAGTCCTCCGTGCGCGCTGCGGGCGTCACCGTTCCCCTGATGATCATGCGCGGCGACGGCGGCGTTATGGAGATCAGCGAGATGCGCAAGCGCCCCATCCTGACGGCCATGTCCGGCCCTGCCGCGTCCGTCATGGGCTCTCTGATGTATCTGCGCGCGTCGAACGCCGTGTACTTTGAGGTCGGCGGCACGACGACGAACATCGGCGTCATCAAGAACGGCCGTCCGGGCGTCGACTACGCCATCATCGGCGGCCACCCCACGTACATCAACTCTCTGGACGTCCGCATCCTTGGCACGGCCGGCGGCTCGATGGTCCGCATCAACGACAAGGAAGTCGTCGACGTCGGCCCGCGTTCCGCCCACATCGCCGGCTGCGAGTACGCCGCCTTCACGCCTGAGGAAGAGATCGTCGACCCGCAGGTCGAGCTGATCCAGCCGAAGAAGGGCGACCCCAGCGACTACGTTGTCATCCGCCTTGCCAGCGGCAAGCGCATCACCATCACGAACACCTGCGCCGCGAACGTTCTGGGCCTCATTGAGCCGCAGTACTTCGCGCACGGCAATGCCAACTCCGCGCGCAAGGCCATGCAGCCGGTCGCGGATAAGCTGGGCATCACCGTTGAAGACCTGGCCCGCCAGATCCTGGACAAGTCGTTCGAGAAGGTGAACCAGTGCATCAACGAGCTGGCTGAGAAGTACCAGCTCGATCACGACCAGATCAAGCTCGTCGGCTGTGGCGGCGGCGCTGCTGCGCTGATCTGCTACTGCGCCGAGAAGATGGAAGTTCCGTACTCCATCCCCGAGAACGCCGAGGTCATCTCGTCCATCGGCGTCGCGCTGGCCATGGTCCGCGACGTTGTCGAGCGCATCGTGCCGAACCCGACGCAGAAGGACATCGCCGAGCTGAAGAAGGAGGCCGTCGACGCCGCCATCAACTCCGGCGCGTCGCCTGACACGATCGAGGTCCACATCGAGATCGACTCCCAGACCGGCAAGATCACGGCCATCGCCACCGGCTCCACCGAGGTCAAGACGACCGACCTGCTGGCCGAGTGCTCCGAGGAGGAGGCCATGCAGCTGGCCATCGACGACTTCGGCCCGAAGGTGTCCGACGTCTCGCTGGCGCAGAAGAGCGACAAGTTCTACGTCTATCAGGGCAAGCGCGGCGACAAGAACCCGGTCCGCATCGTTGACCTGAAGGGCTTCATCAAGGTGCAGTGCTCGCACGCGGCCGCGACGAAGTGCAAGGCGAAGGACTACAAGGAAGTCGTCAGCGAGATGTGGGATAAGCTCGCCACGTTCAAGACGGACTCCGTCATCCGCCCCGACTACTTCCTGTGCGTCGGCCCGCGCGTCTGCGACTACTCCGCCGTTGACCTCGAGCAGGTCCTGCTGCTGATGGACCTCGACGTCATGGACCGCGACCCCGAGGAGGAGATCATCGTGGTCGCGTCGGTCAACGACGTCATGTAATTTTCCGCACAGACTCAAAAAGCGGGGGCGCGTCCCGAAAGGGCGCGCCCCTTTTGAATTTGCGGCGCGCATCTTGCACGCCGCGCCGTGTTTGCGGTATACTGAGAGAAAATCCGTTTGGAAGGAACTTTCACATGAGCTTCAAGGAAAAAGTCAAACCGTATCTCGAGCCCATCGCCGACGGCCTGTTCGGCAAGCAGCGGGGGATGCGCGGCCCGCAGCTCGCGCCCGTCGCGCCGCGCCCCATCGGCCTGATGATGGAGGACCTGCTGCGCCTCGATGATGAGGCGTGGGGCACGTACGCGTTTTCGCGCGACGTTCTGAACCGGAAGTTCACGCCTGAAAAACGCGCGGAACTGACGCACAGAGCCATGGAGTGCGGCCGCGAGTACGCGCAGAAGATGGCGGGCCAGTACGGTACGTCCAACCCCACAGAACTTGCGAAGAAGATGGGCATGCAGGTCGAATATCCCGAGATGCCCAAGAGCGCCGCGCGCGTCTTGTTCGCGGAATTCAAGGCCCCGAATCACATTTATCTCTACATGGACGCTGTGCGCAAGGCGCGCACGACGATGATCGAGCCGGGTGTGAAGGCCGTGCTGACGGATAAGCTCGACATCGGCCAGCTGCTGCTGGCGCACGAGCTGTTCCATTATGTTGAGGAGACGTACAAAAAGGAGATCTTCACCCGCACCGAGAAGGTCGAGCTTTGGGCGCCGAAGCCGCTGCACAACCGCTCGACGATCGGCTGCCTCGGCGAGATCGCCGCGATGGAGTTCGCCCGCACGCTGACGGACATTCCGTATTCGCCCTACCTGATGGACGTGTTCCTCGTCTACGGCTACAGCAAAGACGCCGCTGTGCGCCTGTATGAAGAGATCATGGGCCTTGCCGGCCTGCGCCCGTCGAACCCCGAAAACTACTCTCCCGCAACATGAGAACGGGGGCCGCTGCCAGAAAGGCAGCGGCCCCCGTTGTTCGTTTGTTTGTCAAAAACCTCAAGCGCGCGTCAGCCCTCAAAGGGGAGCCAAAGCTCTGCCCTCCCGCCGGGGACGGCATCAAAGGGCAACAGACCCCTGTTTAATCTTCGGACCACGCGGCGGCGCGCTCGACGGCGCGGTGCCAGCCGTGCAGAGCGGCCTCGGCGGCCGCCGCGTCCGTCTGCGGCTCGAACCGGCGGTCGAGCGTCCAGGTCCGGCGCACTTCATCGAGGTCGCGCCAGACGCCGACGGCCAGCCCGGCCAGAAACGCCGCGCCGAGCGCCGTCGTCTCACGGATCATCGGGCGCAGCACGTTTGTGCGCGATACGTCCGCCTGCACCTGCATCAGCAGATTGTTTGCCGACGCGCCGCCATCCACCTTCAGTTCGCGGATGGGCACGCCGCAGTCGGCCTCCATCGCGCGCAGCACGTCCGCCGTCTGGTACGCGATGGATTCCAGCGCCGCGCGGATGATGTGGCAGCGCCCCGCGCCGCGCGTCAGGCCGACGATCGCCCCGCGCGCATACATGTCCCAGTACGGCGCGCCAAGCCCCGTGAACGCCGGCACGACGTATACGCCCGCCGAATCCGGCACTTTCGATGCAAAGTATTCGCTGTCAGCGCTCGAATCGATCAGGCGCATTTCGTCGCGCAGCCACTGCACGACCGCGCCGCCCACGAACACGCTGCCCTCGAGCGCGTATTGCACGCGCCCGCTCACGGACGCCGCCACCGTCGTCAGCAGCCCGTTGCGGCTCTTGACGGGCTTCTCGCCTGTGTTCATCAAAAGGAAACACCCGGTGCCGTATGTATTCTTGACACTGCCCGCCTCAAAGCACGCCTGGCCGAACAGCGCCGCCTGCTGGTCGCCCGCCGCGCCCGCGATGGGGATCTCCGCGCCGCCGATGTTGGCCGTGCCGTAGACCTCGCTCGATGAGCGCACCTCGGGCAGCATGCACATCGGGATGTCCAGCTCGCGGCAGATGTCCTCGTCCCACGTCAGTGTGTGGATGTTGAACAGCATCGTGCGCGAGGCGTTCGTCATGTCCGTCACGTGCGCGCGGCCGTCCGTCAGCTTCCAGATCAGCCACGTGTCCACCGTGCCGAACAGAAGCTCGCCTCGCTGTGCGCGATCGCGCGCGCCCGGCACGTGGTCCAGCAGCCATTTGATCTTCGTCGCGCTGAAATACGCGTCGATCAACAGCCCCGTCTTCTGCCGGATCGTCTCCGAGAGGCCTTTTTCCTCCAGCTCGCGGCAGATGTCCGCCGTGCGGCGGCACTGCCAGACGATGGCGTTGTAGATCGACTTCCCCGTCGTTTTGTCCCAGATGATGGTCGTCTCACGCTGGTTCGTGATGCCGATTGCGGCCACGTCCGACGCGGGCACGCCGCTCATCGCCAGCACCTCCACCATCACGCCGTACTGGCTGGCGTAGATCTCCATCGCGTCGTGCTCGACGTAGCCGGCCTTCGGGTAGTGCTGCGCAAATTCCTTCTGCGCCATCGCGACGATGTTCTGCGCGCGGTCAAACAGGATCGCGCGTGACGAGGTGGTGCCCTGATCGAGCGCCATCACATACTGCTTCATCGCTCAAACCCGCCTTTCCCGCCGCTTACAGCGCGGCGATGACAGAGATCTTCACCTTGTACTCCGGCACGGCCAGCGCGCCCTGCGTGACGCTGCGCGCGGGCTCGAAGCCGTCGACGACCCACACGTCCCACACGGCGTTGAACGCGCCGTAATCCGCCATGTCAGCCAGCGTGACGGTCGCGGACAGCACGCGGCCCTTGTCGATGCCGCGGCGTGCGAGAAGGTTGTCGATCACGCGCAGCACATCCTCGGTCTGCTCGGTGATGTCGCCCTCGGTGTTCTGCGACGTGATGCCGCTGGAGTACAGCAGCCCGCCGTACTCCACGCACTGGGCCCTGCGTCCGTTTGCTCCGTGACGTTTGATGCTCGCCATAACAACACTCCCTTTATCTGATGAATCGTTTCTTACTTCTCCTCCCGGATGATGTACGGCGGACGGCGCTTGACCTCCAGATACGTCTTTGCGAGGTACTGCCCGATGATGCCCGTGCAAAACAGCTGCACGCCGCCTACAAACAGAATGATGCACACGAGGGACGGCCATCCGCCGACGGGATCGCCCCAGATCAGTGCGCGGAAAAACACAAATACAACCATCAAAAACGCAAGCGCGCAGAAGAGCAGTCCCGCGACGGCCGCGATGGAGAGCGGTAACGTGGAAAAGGCGGTGATCCCGTCGATGGAGTATGCGAACAATTTCCAAAACGACCATTTCGTTGCGCCCGCCGCGCGGTCGATGTTCTCATACGAAAACCATTTTGTCCGGAAACCGACCCATCCGAAAATCCCCTTGGAAAACCGGTTGTATTCGCCCATCTCCAGAATGGCGTCCGTCATGCGGCGCGTCATCAGGCGGAAGTCGCGCGCGCCGTCCACGATCTCCGTCTGCGAGATGCGGTTGATCAGCTTGTAAAACAGCTTTGCGAACGCCGAGCGGATGGGCGGCTCGCCCGTGCGCGTCGTGCGCCGCGCGGCGGCGCAGTCATACTCGCCTTCGCGCAGCGTGCAAAGCATTTCCGGAAGCAGGGAAGGCGGGTCCTGCAGGTCGACGTCCATCACGGCCACGTAATCGCCCGAGGACTTGCGAAGCCCGGCGAGCATTCCCGCCTCTTTGCCGAAATTGCGCGAGAATGAGAGATAGTGCACGTTTTCAGCGCGAGCCGCCAGTTCGCGCAGTATGTTCAGCGTTCCATCGCGGGAGCCGTCGTCCACGAAAATGTATTCAACGCGCGCATTTTCCAGCCGCGGCGCGATCTTTTCGATCTCGGCATAAAACAGCGCAATGGACTCCTCCTCGTTGAAGCACGGGACGATCAGCGAAATCGTATCCAAGGGAAGCTCCTCCTTTGCACGCGCAGCGGCAAATTGTTTTGAAATCTCCGGCGAAACGTGGTATACTAATAAGAACAATTTTTCCTCCGGCTGAAAAACAAAATACCGCCTGTTTATCTTTATCTTACCATTTTCCGAAGGGAATTTCCACATGAAAAAATGCATTGCGTTCTTTTTCGCGCTGCTCCTCGCCGTCACGCCGCTGCCGGCGCGGGCCGAGGGGTACGAGATCCCGTCAGAGCTCGGCCTGACGGCGCAGAGCGTCTACTGCGTCAACCTCGACACCGGCGACGTCGTCTTTGAAAAGGACGCTGACACGCCGCGCAGCATCGCCAGCCTGACGAAGATCATGACGGCGCTTTTGCTGATCGAGAACGTCGAGGACCTCGACGGCACCACGATCACCGCGCCGGTGGAAATTTATGAATCGCCTGTCACGGATTCCGGCGCGACGAGCGCGGACATCCGCCCGTACGAGACGGTCACGGCGCGCACGCTGCTGTACGCGATGATGCTGCCGTCGGGCAATGAGGCCGCGGCCATCACGGGCTACCTCGTCGGCAACGGCAGCCGCGAAAACTTCTACGCGATGATGAACGCCCGCGCGAAGGAGTTGGGCTGCACGAACACGAATTTTGTGTGCGAGCACGGATTGCTCGACATGGACGACGGCAACTACTCCACCGCGCGCGACCTCGCGCTCATCACGCAGGCGTGCTGGCAGTACGACGTGTTTCAGGAGGTCGTGACGTCGACCGAGTACTGGATGCCGTTTACGAACAAGCACACGACGGCCGAGTACCCCTCGCAGAACCCCAACGCCGCGTACCGCATCGACACGACGGTGTATATCCAGAAGCCCTCGTCGCCGGTGTACAAATCGTACGTGCGCGGCGTCAAGACGGGCTCGACGTACGACGCCGGGCGCTGCCTCGTGACGACGGCGCTCAACGACAAGGGCGAGACGTACCTGATGGTCGTGCTCGGCTGCCCGTACGACGCGGTGGACGACAAGGGCTACGCGCTCACGTTCAGCGAGACGGGCGCGCTGTACGACTGGCTGTTCGACAACTACGCCGTCCAGCCCGCGCTCGACACCACCAGCCCCATCCAGGAGGTGGCGGTCAATTTGTCCAGCGAAGTCGACTCCGTCCAGCTCTACCCGGCCGAGGACGTCAAGGCCGTGCTGCCGACGGACGGCGACTGGTCGGCGCTCGTCAAGACGTACGACATCCCCGAGAGCGTCGACGCTCCCGTCACAAAGGGGCAGGAGATCGGCACGATGACGCTGACGCTGAACGGCACGGAGATTGGCACCGTCGCGCTCGTCGCGGGCGCGGATGTCGAGCGCAATTCGCTGCTCTATTTCTTCAAACTGACGGGAGATTTTCTGATGAGCACATATTTCAAGGTGGTCCTGGTGCTGACGGCGCTGTTTCTCGCCGTCTGCTTCGGGATGTATCTGTGGCTGAAAAAAGAAGAGGAAAAACGGCGCGCGGAGAAGCGCCGCCGCCGCCAGCAGCAGCTGGAGCGCATGCAGCGGGAGTACCGCGGACAAGGAGGAGACGAAGAATGACCAGCATCAACGCGAAACGCAACCTGACGCTATTGATGGACTTCTACGAGCTGACAATGGCCGCTGGCTACTTTGAGGAGGGCTACCGCGACAAGGTCGGCGTGTTCGACATGTTCTTCCGCCGCGTTCCGGACGGCGGGGGCTTCGCCATCACGGCGGGCCTCGCGCAGTTCTGCGAGGTCATCGACAGTCTGCACTTCTCCGACGAGGACATCGAATACCTGCGCGGCAAGGGCTGCTTTTCCGAGGAATTTCTCGCGTATCTGCGCGATTTCAAATTTCACTGCAACATCTGGGCCGTGCCCGAGGGCACGCCCGTGTTCCCGCACGAGCCGATCGTCACCGTCGAGGGCCCGGCCATCGAGGCGCAGCTGATCGAGACGCTTCTGCTCGTGACGTTCAACCACCAGAGCCTCATCTGCACGAAGACGAACCGCATCGTCCGCGCCGCGAAGGGAAGGCCCATCATGGAGTTCGGTTCCCGCCGCGCGCAGGGGTACGACGCGGCGGTGCTCGGCGCGCGCGCCGCGTACATCGGCGGCGTCGTCGGCACGGCGTGCGTCATGGCCGACCGCCAGTGCGGCATCCCCGCGCTCGGCACGATGGCGCACTCGTGGGTGCAGATGTTCCCGTCGGAGTATGAGGCGTTCGCCGCCTACGCGAGGCGCTACCCGGACAACTGCACGCTGCTCGTCGATACATACAGCGTGCTGAAAAGCGGCGTGCCCAACGCCATCCGCGTGTTCAACGAGGTGCTCGCGCCGATGGGCGTGCGCCCGAAGGGCATCCGCATCGACTCCGGCGACATCGCCTACCTCTCGAAGCGCGCGCGCAAAATGCTCGACGACGCGGGTTATCCCGACTGCGGCATCTGCGCGTCGAACTCGCTCGACGAGTACCTCGTGCGCGACCTCATTTTGCAGGGCGCGCAGGTGGACAGCTTCGGCATCGGCGAGAACATGATCACGTCGAAGTCCGACCCCGTGTTCGGCGGCGTGTATAAGCTGGCCGCCGTGCGGGAGCCGGACGGCACGTATGTGCCGAAGATCAAGATCAGCGAGACGGCGGAAAAGACTACCATCCCGCACCTGAAAAACCTCTACCGCATCTACGACGACGCCACCGGCAAGGCCATGGCCGACTACATCACGATGTACGACGAGGAGGCCGACACCGAGAACGGCATCACGCTGTTCGACCCTGTCGAGACGTGGAAGAGCCGCACGTTCACCGGCGTGCACGCAAAGCGGCTGAACATCCCCATCTACGTGAACGGCCGCCGCGTCTACGAAAACCCCTGCCTCACAGAGCTGCGCGCGTACTGCGCCGCGCAGGTCGACACACTGTGGGACGAGGTCAAGCGCTTCGAAAACCCGCACCGCTACTACGTCGATCTGTCGCAGAAGCTGTGGGACGAGCGCCACCGCCTGCTGCGCGAGATGGGGCGCTGAGCGGGAAAATTTTGCGGAATCAGTAAGGAGAAATCAAAAGCAAATGCACCAGACAAAAGCAACCTCCGGCACGGCCGCGAGCATGCGGCGTTTCTGGCCGTACATGGCGCGCTATAAGAAAATCCTGACGTTCGACCTCGCGTGCGCGGCGCTGACGACGCTGTGCGACCTCGTGCTGCCGCTCATGACGCGCGACCTCACCAACCGCGCCGCGAACGACCTCGCCTCCGTCACCGTGCGCTATCTGCTCACGCTCGGCGGCGTCTACCTCGCGCTGCGCCTCATCGACGCCGCGGCCAACTACTTCATGGCGAACACCGGCCACGTGATGGGCGCGCGCATCGAGACGGACATGCGCCGCGACGCGTTCGACCACCTGATGAAGCTGTCCGACACGTACTTCGCCAACACGAAGGTCGGCCAGATCATGGGCCGCATCACGAACGACCTGTTCGACGTGACCGAGTTCGCGCACCACTGCCCCGAGGAGTTCTTCATCGCGGCGCTCAAGGGCGCCGCCGCGTTCGTCATCCTCGCGATGACGAACGTCCCGCTGACCGTCATCATCTTCCTGTGCATCCCCGTCATGGTCGTGTGCTGCACGCGCTTCAACCTGATGGTGCGCGAGATGTTCCGCCGCCAGCGCCGCCACATCGGCGAGCTGAACGCCCGCATCGAGGACAGCCTGCTCGGCGAGCGCGTCGTCAAGGCGTTCGGCCGCGAGGACGAGGAGCGCGCGAAGTTCGAGCGCGACAACCTCGCGTTCCTCGACATCAAGAAGGGCACGTACAAGTGGATGGCCGCGTTCCAGACGACGACGCGCCTCTTCGACGGCCTGATGTACCTCGTCGTCATCGTCGCGGGCGGCCTCTTTCTGATGACGGGCGGCATCAGCGCGGGCGATTTCGTCGCGTACATGCTGTACGTCTCGACGCTGCTCACGACGATCCGCCGCATCATCGAGTTCGCCGAGCAGTTCCAGCGCGGCGTCACCGGCGTCGAGCGCTTCTATGAGATCATGGACGCCGACGTCGACATCTTCGACGAGCCGGGAGCGACGCCCATCGAGAACGTGCGCGGCGAGATCGAGTTCGAGCACGTCTCGTTTGAGTACCCCGACGACCACAACAAGGTGCTGCGCGACCTCTCGCTGCGCATCAAAGCGGGCGAGAAGCTGGCGCTCGTCGGCCCGTCCGGCGGCGGAAAGACGACGCTCACAAACCTCATCCCGCGCTTTTACGACCCGACCTCCGGCCGCATCCTGCTCGACGGCCGCGACCTCCGCGGCATCACGCTCGAGAGCCTGCGCTCCGCCGTCGGCGTCGTGCAGCAGGACGTGTACCTGTTCTCCGGCACCGTGTTCGAGAACATCGCCTACGGCAAGGCGGGCGCCACGCGCGAGGAGGTCGAGCAGGCCGCCCGCCGCGCGGGCGCGCACGAATTCATACAGAACCTCGCGAACGGGTATGATACCTACGTCGGCGAGCGCGGCGTCAAGCTGTCCGGCGGGCAGAAGCAGCGCATCTCCATCGCACGCGTCTTTTTGAAGGATCCCGCCGTCATCATCCTCGACGAGGCCACCAGCGCGCTCGACAACGAGAGCGAGGCGCTCGTGGCGCAGAGCCTCGCGGCGCTGGCCGAGGGGCGCACGTCGCTCACCATCGCGCACCGCCTCACGACGATCCAGAGCGCCGACCGCATCCTCGTGCTCGGCGGCGAGGGCATCGAGGAGGAGGGCACGCACGACGAGCTGCTCGCGAAGAAGGGCACGTACTACAAGCTGTGGCTCGGCGCGAAGGCGCTCGAGTCTCAGTCCATCTGACACAGGAGGGAAGGCAAATGGCGCAGCCGCTGGTGTCCGTCATCATCCCCGTCTACAACGCCGCGACGCACGTGGCCAAGTGCATCGAGACGGTGCGGCGTCAGACGTACCGCAACATCGAGATCCTGCTCGTCAACGACGGCAGCTCCGACGCGTCCGGCCAGATCTGCCACATGTACGCGCGCGTCGACGACCGCGTGCGCGTCGTCGACAAGGTGAATACCGGCGTGTCCGACACGCGCAACACCGCGCTCGAGCTGGCGAAGGGCGATTACATCCAGTTCGCCGACAGCGACGACTACCTGCGCACGAACGCCACCGAGCTGCTCGTCCAGTGCGCCGAGTCCACGCGCGCCGACCTCGTGATCGCCGCGTACTACCGCGTCTCGCGCGGCAAGACCGTCGCGTTCAGCTTTCTGCCCGACGGCGTCGTGATGGATCAGGAGGAGTTCGCGCGCGAGCTGATGGAGGAGCCGGCGAGCTTCTACTACGGCGTCCTCTGGAACAAGCTCTACCGCGCCGACATCATCCGCGCGCACGGCATCCGCTGCAACACGGAGCTGTCGTGGAGCGAGGACTTCCTGTTCAACCTCGAGTATATCCGCTACGCGCAGCGCTTTGTCGCCATCGACACGCCCGTCTACTACTACATCAACAACAAGGGCAGCCTCGTGCACACACAGCTCAACCTGCCCAACATCGTCCGCACGCGCACAAAGCTGTTCGCGTATTACAAAGATTTGTATGAACGCCTCGGATTATACGAAAAGTATAAACTCCAGATCCACAAATATCTCATCTCCATCGCAGAACACGTCTGAGCCTCGCGCCCCCGCCCAAAGCGGGGGCGTTTTTGATTGTCCAAAAGATGCAAAGCGGGCGCACATTTTCAGCGTTCAGCGCATTGCCGCGCACGGGCGGCGGACTTTATAATAAAAACAGGACGCACGCGTCCGGAGAGGAGACTGCCCATGAACGAGAAGATCATCATCTGCGACTGCGACCACGAGGACGTCGACACCGAGAAAGCTGTGTTCGAGCGGGCGGGCCTCGCCTACCGCTGGCACCACTGCATGACACAGCGGCAGGTCATCGACGAGTGTCAGGGCGCGGTCGCGTTTCTGAACCAGTACGTCCGGATGGACCGTGTGATCTTCGAGGCCATCCCCACGTTGAAGTGCGTCGTGCGCTACGGCGTCGGCGTCGACAACGTCGACCTCGACGACGCCACGGCGTACGGCGTGCAGGTGTGCAACGTGCCGGACTACGGCACGAACGAGGTGGCCGATCAGGCGCTGGCGCTGATGATGAGCCTCGTCCGCAAGCTGTACCTTGTGAATGAGGACGTGCGCGCCGGCGTGTGGGACTACCGCCGCGCCATTCCGGTCAAGCGCCTCGCGTGCAGCACCGTCGGCATCGTCGGCCTCGGGCGCATCGGCAAGGCGATGGCGCACCGCGCGCAC
>CALXIU010000087.1 GCA_944388415.1 uncultured Ruthenibacterium sp.
CATTTGAGGGGAGCCAAAAAACGCGGCCGAACGCAGGGGACGCTGCCAAAGGGCAGGCAACGCAGTTCTAAACTTTCCCATTTGAGGGGAGCCAAAAAACGCGGCCGAACGCAGGGGACGCTGCCAAAGGGCAGGCAACGCAGTTTTAAACTTTTCAAAGGGAATCAACACCCGGGTTTCCACAATTCCACACGCGGAAAAAACGGGCGTGTGGAATCCACAAATTTTCCACACGTTTTCCAAGCGCGGGAAGAGGCCGCAAAGCCGCGCCGTTTCTGCGTTCGCGGGACTTTTCAACATTTCCACAGCCCCTACTACTACTACGAATTTAATCTCTCTGTAACGGGAGCAAAATTTCAAAAAACAGATTTTCCACACAAGACGTGGAAAACAAGAAACAAGGGAGAACCGATATGAAATTTATCTGCGACAGGGCAAGTCTGGCCCAGGCGGTGGCGGGCGTGTCGAAGGCGGTGACGAACCGCTCGTCGATCCCCGTGCTGGAGGGCATCCACATCAAGGCGGACGGGTTTTCGCTGACGCTGACGGGCTACGACCTCGAGATGGGCATCACGACGCAGATCGAGGCGAACGTGCTGTCGCCGGGAGAGATCGTGCTGCCTGCGAAGCTGTTCGGCGACATGGTGCGCCGTCTGAACTCGCCGGAAATCGAGATCACGGTGTCCGAGACGAACGCGACGACGGTCAAGGGCGGCATCACGGAATACGACATCATGGGCATGAACCCGGGCGACTATCCGGCAATGCCGTCGACGGGCGCGGAGAACACGTTCGACCTGACGCCCGCGGAGCTGCGGCGCATCATCGACACGACGATCTTCGCGGTGGCGACGGACGACAAGCGCCCGGCGCACACGGGCGAGCTGTTCTGCATCACGCCCGAGAAGCTGACGGTCGTGGCGCTGGACGGCTTCCGGCTGGCGATCGTGGAAAAGAAGATCGAGGCGTCGAAGGACATCACGATCATCATTCCGCAGAAGACGCTGGCCGAGGTGACGAAGCTGATGGGCGAGGAGGACGAGGACGACAGCGTCGTGCACATCGCCGCGAACCGCCGGTTCGTCGTGTTCTCCACGCGCAAATACACGATCATGAGCCGCTTGATCGAGGGCGATTTCCTCGACTACGAGCGCGTGATCCCCGACGGGTACAAGACGCGCGTCACGGTGGACGTGCGCGACTTCGCGAACTCCATCGAGCGCGCGAGCCTCATCATCACCGAGCGGCTGAAAAACCCGCTGCGCGTGCGCTTCTCCGACGGGCTTGTGACCGTGCGGTGCCAGACGACGCTGGGCAAGGTGGTCGACGAGCTGCCCGCGAAGGTGGAGGGGCCGGACATGGAGATCGGCTTCAACAACCGGTATCTGCTGGACGCGCTGCGCAACTCCGGCTGCGACAAGGTGGTGCTGGAGATCTCCGGCCCGCTGTCGCCGGTGAAGGTGCTGCCGCCGGATGGGAACGACTTTTTGTTCCTCGTGCTGCCGGTGCGGTTCAAGAACGAGTGAGGCGCGCGGTATGAAGATTGAAATTCACACGGAATACATCAAGCTGGAGGCGCTTTTGAAGCTGGCCGGCGCGTGCGAGACGGGCGGCGAGGCGAAAAACGCCATCCAGGCCGGCCTTGTGACGGTGGACGGCGAGGTGTGCACGCAGCGCGGGCGCAAGCTGCGCCCCGGCATGACGGCCGCGTATGACGGGACCGAGTACGAGGTGGCCGCGTGCGTCTGACTGCGCTCGATGTGGAAAACTACCGCAACATCCGCGCGGCGCACTTTGAGCCGGGCGCGGAGCTGACGGTCGTGTGCGGCGACAACGGCCAGGGCAAGACGAATCTCTTGGAGGCCGTGTGGCTGCTGACAGGCTCGAAGAGCTTCCGCGGCGCGAAGGACGCGGAACTCGTGCGCGAGGGCGAGGACTTCGCCGCCGTGACGGGCGAGCTGGAGAGCGGGGGAGCGGCGTGCCGCGTGCGCGTCGCCATCGCTGGAGAGCGGTCGGGAAGGCGCGGGCGCACGGCGCAGAAAAACGGCGTCGACTACGGCCGCGCGACGAACCTTGCCGGGACGTTCACGGCCGTCGTGTTCGAGCCGGGGCATCTGAGCCTCGTGAAGGGAAGCCCCGAGGGGCGGCGCAAGTTCGTCGACGCGGCGCTGTGCCAGCTGTACCCGGGATACCTCGCGGCGCTGCGGCGGTATCAGCGGGCGATGACGCAGAAAAACGCGCTGCTGAAACAGATGGGACGCGGCGCGGACGAAGGGCTTCTGGACGTGTTCGACGACGCGATGGCGGCGGCGGGCGAGGAGATGATGCGCCGGAGAGGCGCGTACCTCGCGATGCTGGCGCCGCGCGCGGAGGCGCTGTACGATGAAATTTCCAGCGGGCGCGAAGCGCTGCGCGTGCGCTATGAGGCGACGTGCGCGCCGGGCGGACTGCGCGAGGCGCTTTCCGAGGCGCGGCGGCGCGACGCGGCGGCGGGCTTTTGCACCGCGGGACCGCACCGCGAGGACGTGACGATCACGGTGGACGGCCGCGAGGCGAAGAGCTTCGCGAGCCAGGGCCAGAAGCGGTCGGCGGCGCTGAGCCTGAAGCTGGCGGAGGCGGCCGTCGCGGCGGACGTGCTGAGCGAGCACCCGGTGATGCTTTTGGACGACGTGCTGTCGGAGCTGGACGAGGCGCGGCAGGATTATCTTCTCTCGCGCATCGCGGGGCGGCAGACGATCGTGACCGCGTGCGACCCCGGCCTCTTTGAGCGCACGAACGGCCGCATCTACCGCATGGAGGCGGGCGTTCTGACGGCGCTGTGAGACCGCCATTCCGAAAAAGGAGAAGTGAGCATGTATCTTCATCTCGGGCAGGGGACGGTGCTGCGCACGCGGGAGGTTCTGGGCGTGTTCGATCTGGACACGGCCACGCTGTCGAAGCACACGCGCGACTATCTGGCGAAGGCGGAGCGAGAGGGAAGGGTGACGAACGTGTCGCCGGAGCTTCCCAAGAGCTTCATCGTCACGTCGGACGGGCGCGTGTTCGTCAGCCAGATCTCGGCCGCGACGCTGAAAAAGCGCTCCGGCTTCGTGGACGCGCTGGGCGTCGGAACAAACGATTGACAAAAAATGGAGATTGAAAACAATATGGCACAGAACAATACGACCGAATACGGCGGAAGCCAGATCGAGGTGCTGGAGGGGCTGGAACCCGTCCGGAAGCGCCCGGGCATGTACATCGGCTCGACGGGGCCGAGCGGGCTGCACCACCTCGTGTACGAGATCGTCGACAACTCGATCGACGAGGCGCTCGCGGACTGCTGCGACCACATCGAGGTGACGATCAAAGAGGGCGACATCATCGAGGTGTCGGACAACGGGCGCGGCATCCCGGTGGAGATCCAGCCGAAGCTGGGCATCCCGGCGGTGACGGTCGTGTTCACGGTGCTGCACGCGGGCGGCAAGTTCGGCGGCGAGAACTCGGGCTACAAGGTGTCGGGCGGCTTGCACGGCGTCGGCGCGAGCGTCGTCAACGCGCTGTCGGAGTGGCTGACGGTCGTCGTGCGCAAGGACGGCCGGCTGTACCGCCAGAGCTTCCGGCGCGGCATCGAGGACGGCCCGCTGGAAAACCTCGGCCCGACGGACGAGCCGAACGGCACGACCGTGACGTTCAAGCCCGACCCCGAGATGTTCGAGGTGCTGGAGTACGATTACGAGATCCTGAACCGCCGCCTGCGCGAGGAGGCGTTCCTGAACGCGGGCGTGCGCATCACGCTGACGGACGAGCGCGCCGGGCGCGAGCAGTCCGAGAGCATGCTGTACGAGGGCGGCATCCGCAGCTTCGTGGACTACATCCACGAGAAAAACGGCCTCGAGCCGCTGCACCCGCAGGTGATCTACCTGACGGGAAAACAGGGCGACTCGATGGCCGAGGTGGCGATGCAGTACAACTCGAGCTTTGCCGAGCGCATCCACTCGTTCGCGAACAACGTGGAGACGCCGGACGGTGGCACGCACGAGGACGGCTTCAAGAAGGCGCTGACGCGCGCGTTCAACGACTACGGCCGCGCGAAGGGGCTGCTCAAAGAGAAGGACGAGAACCTCGAGGGCGGCGACCTGCGCGAGGGCCTGACGGCCATCATCAGCGTGAAGCTGACGGAGGCGCAGTTCGAGGGCCAGACGAAGGCGAAGCTGGGCAACACGGAGATCCGCACGCTCGTGTCGGGCATCGTGTACGACAAGCTGCGCGAGTTTCTGGAGGAGAACCCCGCCGTCGCGAAGGCGATCTTTGAAAAGGCGATGCAGGCGTCGCACGCGCGCGAGGCCGCGCGCCGCGCCCGCGACCTCGTGCGGCGCAAGTCGGCGCTCGAGACGAACCGGATGCCGGGCAAGCTGGTCGACTGCCGCGAGCGCGATCCGGAGAAGACCGAGATCTACATCGTCGAGGGCGATTCGGCCGGCGGCTCCGCGAAGATGGGGCGCGACTCGAACATCCAGGCGATTTTGCCCTTGTGGGGCAAGATGCTGAACGTCGAGAAGGCGCGCATTGACAAGGTGTACGGCAACGACAAGCTGACGCCCGTGGTGCTGGCGCTGGGGTGCGGCATCGGCGACGAGTTCGACATCACGAAGCTGCGGTATCACAAGGTGTTCATCATGGCCGATGCCGACGTCGACGGCAGCCACATCTGCACGCTTTTGCTGACGTTCTTCTTCCGCTTCATGCGGCCTTTGATCGAGCACGGGCACGTGTATATCGCGCAGCCGCCGCTCTTCAAGATCCAGAAGGGGCAGAAGGTCAAGTACGCGTACAACGAAAAAGAGATGAGCGTCATGATGGCCGAGATGGGCCAGGGCGCGAAGGCCAGCCGGTACAAGGGCCTCGGCGAGATGAACCCCGAGCAGCTGTGGGAGACGACGATGGACCCCGAGAACCGCGTGATCGTGCAGATCACGATCGAGGACGCGATGAAGGCCGACGAGACGTTCAGCATCCTGATGGGCGACAAGGTCGAGCCCCGCAAGGAGTTCATCGAGAAAAACGCCCAGTACGCGACGCTGGACGTGTGACGGGCAGGCAGAATGTAGGAGCACGACATGATCGAAAAGACAATCACTGAGGGAACAAAACTGATCGTCCGCGATATCAAGGACGAGATGGAATCGGCGTTCATCGACTACTCGATGTCCGTCATCACGCAGCGCGCGCTGCCGGACGTGCGCGACGGGCTGAAGCCCGTGCACCGTCGCATCCTGTACACGATGCACGAGCGCGGCAACGACCCCAGCCACCCGACGCGCAAGTCGGCCGACACGGTCGGCGCGGTGCTGGGCTCGTACCACCCGCACGGCGACGCGTCGGTGTACGACGCGATGGTGCGCCTCGCGCAGGATTTCTCGATGCGCCACCCGCTCGTGGACGGGCAGGGCAACTTCGGCTCGGTGGACGGCGACCCGCCCGCCGCGTACCGCTACACCGAGGCCCGCATGAGCCGTCTGGCCGTGGAGCTGTTGCGCGACATCGACAAGGACACCGTCGATTTCCAGCCGAACTTCGACGAGTCGAAGCAGGAGCCGACGGTGCTGCCGTGCCGCGTGCCGAACCTGCTCATCAACGGCTCGACGGGCATCGCGGTCGGCATGGCGACGAACATCCCGCCGCACAATTTCGGCGAGGTGACGGACGCGCTGTGCGCGCTGATCCACGACCCGGACATCGACCTCGGCGGCCTGATGGAGCACATCAAGGGGCCGGATTTCCCGACGGGCGGCGTCATCATGGGGCGCAGCGGCATCCGCGCGGCGTACGCGACGGGGCGCGGCAAGATCACGCTGCGCGGCCGCACGGAAATTGAAGAGAAGAAAAACGGCCGGTACCAGATCATCGTGACGGAGATCCCGTACATGGTGAACAAGGCGCGGCTGATCGAATCCATCGCGGAGCTGATCCGCGACCGGCGCATCGAGGGCATCTCGGATCTGAACGACGAGTCGAGCCGCAAGGGCATGCGCATCGTCATCGAGCTGAAGCGCGAGGCGAACCCGCAGGTGGTCTTGAACCAGCTGTACCGCTACACGCAGCTGCAGGACACGGTGGGCGTCATCATGCTGGCGCTCGACGGCGGCGTGCCGAAGATTTTGACGCTCAAGGAGATGCTGCAAAAGTATCTCGAGTTCCAGGATTCCGTCGTGCGCCGCCGCACGGAGTTCGACCTGAAAAAGGCGAAGGAGCGCGCGCACATCCTCGAGGGCCTGCGCCGCGCGGTGGACATCGTGGACGAGATCATCTACACGATCCGCCACTGCAACGGCGGCAAGGCCGAGGCGAAGATCGCCATCATGGAAAAATTCGGCTTCGACGATCCGCAGGCGACGGCCATCGTGAACTTCCAGCTGGGCCAGCTGGCCGGCCTCGAGATCTTGAAGATCGAGGGCGAGCTGGGCGAGCTGCACACGAAGATCGACGACTGGACGGACGTGCTGGCGCACGACGAGCGCGTGCTGGCCATCATCGAGGAGGAATTGCAGGCGCTGCGCGCGAAGTACGACGATGACCGCCGCACGGAGATCGCGCACGTGTCGGGCGAGGTGGACATCGAGGACCTGATCCCCGAGGAGCAGTGCGTGTACACGCTGACGCACGCGGGCTACATCAAGCGCCAGCCGGCGGACACGTATCAGGCGCAGCGGCGCGGCGGCCGCGGCATCACGGCGCTGTCGCACAAGGAGGACGACTTCGTGGAGGAGCTGTTCCTCGCGTCGTCGCACGACAACATCCTGTTCGTGACGGATTCCGGCCGCGTGTACCGTTTGAAGGGATATCAGATCTACGAGGGCAGCCGCACGTCGCGCGGGACGAACATCGTGAACCTGCTGCCGCTCGCCGACGGCGAGACGGTGACGAGCATGCTGCGCGTGCCGAAGGACAAGTCCGGCTGTCTCGTGATGGTGACGAAGAAGGGCGTCATCAAGCGCACGGAGCTGTCGAACTTCGCGAACATCCGCAAGTCCGGCCTGATCGCGATCAATCTGAACGACGGCGACCGCCTCGCGTGGACGCGCATCACGTCCGGCTCGGACGAACTGATCGTCGCGACGCGCGGCGGCATGGCGATCCGGTTCCATGAGACGGACGCGCGAGAGATGGGCCGCACGGCGACCGGCGTGCGCGCCATCCGCCTCGACGAGGGCGACGAGGTCGTGGGCGCGGGCATCCTGCGCGCGGGCGCGACCGTGCTGACCGTCACCGAGGAGGGCAAGGGACGCCGCACGGCCATCGACCAGTACCGCGTCCAGAGCCGCGGCGGCAAGGGCATCCGCAACTACGGCGAGACGGGCCACGTCGCGGGGCTGAAGATCATCGATGAGACGGACGACATCATCCTCATCAGCCTCGAGGGCGTCATCATCCGGATGCACGCCAGCGACATCAACACGCAGAGCCGCTACGGCTCCGGCGTGCGCGTGATGCGCCTCGGCGAGGGCGACCGCGTCGTGACCGTGGCGCGCACCGAGCACAGCGACGACGAGGAGACCGCGAAGCCCGAGCCGGACGAGGGCGAACAGGAGCAAAACGCGCCGGACACCGAGCCGGACGCTTTGGAAACGGAGGATGAAAACTGATGGATATGAGCCGCTGGAACGTGGATGAGACGAAGATCCGCGCCGAGCAGGAGGCGCTGAAAAAGCGCATGAATTTCGTCTACGTGGGCCACGGCCCGCGCGCGACGGGCTTTTTGTCCAAGACCTTCAAGCGCAAGCCCGGCCTCTATGCCCGCTGCACGCAGTGCGGATACTACATGCCGCTGGACGGCAAGGGCTCCGAGGACTGCATCTGCGGCAACCTGCACCGCGACGAGCAGAACTTCAAGAGCGAGGTCGGCGCGGCGGAGGTAGAGATCTTCAAGGCGACCGGAAAGTGAGTTTTCCACACGTGTGAGGCGCATGTGGAAAACCTGGCCGTGGAAAGTGTGGAGATCCTGACAATTTAAGAAAAACGGCGCTTTTCGTCCAAAAAACGGACCCCGGCGGGCATTTCGCGGCTCTGCGAAGCGCCCGCCGGTCGATTTTTGTCTGTAATATTTCACAGCTCTGCTACGAGTTGTAAACACTTTCAACGAGTTTTCAACATCTTTTGAGTGGAAAAGGGGAAAATTCCAATGGAAAAGACCATTGCAGCCATCGCGACGCCGCCGGGCGTCGGGGGCATCGCCGTCGTGCGCATCTCGGGCGAGGAGGCGTACGCGGTCGCCTCGCGGGTGTTCCGTCCGGCCGATCCGGCGAAGAAGCTGAGCGAGGCGCGCGGGTACACGGCGCTGTTCGGCCATTTTGTGGAAGGGGAGCGCGTGCGCGACGAGGTGATCGCGCTGTGCTTCCGCGCGCCGCGCAGCTACACGGGCGAGGACGTGGTGGAGCTGTCGTGCCACGGCGGCAGCGCGGTGTCGCAGATGCTGTTGCGCGCGTGCTTCGCGGCGGGCGCGCAGCCGGCGGGGCCGGGCGAGTTCACGAAGCGGGCGCTTTTGAACGGGCGCGTGTCGCTGACGCAGGCGGAGGCGGTGATGGACCTGATCGGCGCGACGTCGCGGCAGGGCGCGGCGGCTGCCGCGGCGGCGATGGAGGGCGCGCTGTACAGAAAGATCGACGGAGTGCGGTCAGAGCTTGTCGCGCTGGCGGGGCATCTGGCGGCGTACGTGGATTTCCCGGAGGAGGACGTGGAGGCGCTGAGCGCGGACGCGATGCGCGAGGTGCTGACGGGCGCGAAGCGCGAGATGGATGCGCTGATCGAGGGATACGACACGGGCGCGGCGGTGCGGCGCGGCGTGCGCACGGCGATCGTCGGCAGCCCGAACGTGGGAAAATCAACGCTGCTGAACCTGTTGTCGGGGTTTGACCGGGCGATCGTGACGCCTGTCGCGGGCACGACGCGCGACGTCGTGGAGCAGGAGGTGGAGCTGGCGGGCGTGCGGCTGATTTTGGCGGACACGGCGGGCATCCGCGAGACGGAGGACGTTGTGGAGGCGGCGGGCATCCGCCGCAGTCAGGAGCATTTGCAGCGCGCGCAGCTGATCTTCGCGGTGTTCGACGCGTCGCGCGAGGCGGCGGACGGCGACATCGCGCTGGCAAAATCGTGCGCGGGCCGGCCGGCGCTGGCGCTTTTGAACAAAACCGACCTCGAGCAGAAGTTCGACGCGTCCGTCATCGCGCCGTATTTCGCGGCTGTCGTGCCGGGCAGCGCGCGCGACGCGTCGTTCGTGCGCGCGGTGGAGGCGGCGGCGGCGAAGCTGTTGCATCTCGGCGATTTTGACCCGGACGCGGCTCTGCTGGCGAACGAGCGGCAGCTGGGCGCGGCGCGCCGCGCGGCGGACGCGCTGGCGGACGCGCTGGCGGTCCTGGACGGCGGATACACGCTCGACGCGGCGGGCGTGTGCGTCGACGACGCGCTCGAGGCGCTCTATGAGCTGACGGGCGAGAGCGCCTCCGCCGACGTCATCGACAACATCTTCGCGAACTTCTGCGTCGGAAAGTAAACATGGGTTTGCTGCCCTTTGGCAGCGTCCCCTGCTGCCTGGCAATCAGCGCGCTCCCCTCGAAGGGGCGATTTTTGACAGAGGTCCGCTGCCAAAGGCCGGCAAGCGCCTGACAAAAATTTGTGAAATGAGCGGGGGACTGTTTTCAAACGGCGCGGGATATGGTATTATAATAGTGGTTGTTTTGCGTGTTGATATTTTCCGAAGGCTGTTAGAAATAACGGCCTTTTGGTCGTATCATAAATTTGATACAAAGGGGAGGGAGATCATGCCGGAGAAAATCAGGAAAATGCAGCATGACCGCAGCGGCGCGCCCGCGCCGGGCAGCGTGGAGGAATACAACGCGAACCATCTGAGCGCGTCGGCGGGCCACCCGCTGCACATGCCGGACGGTCTTCGCGCGCAGCTCGAGGCGCGGACGGGCGTGGACCTCGGCAACATCCAGATGCGCGAATCCGGCCAGCCGGAGAGCATCGGCGCGCGGGCGTTCACGCGCGGCAACGTCATCGACTTCGCGCCGGGCGAGTTCCGGCCCGGCACCGAGGAGGGCGAGGCGCTGATCGGGCACGAGGTGTCGCACGTCTTGCAGCAGGCGAGCGGACAGGTGCATGCGGACACGGGCGCGTCGCCGGTGAACGCCGACCCGGCTTTGGAGCACGCGGCGGATATGGGCGTGCGGGGCGGCATGGAGAGCGTGCCGTCGATGAGCTATGCCGCGTCGCCGGTGCAGGGGCTGTTCGGGCTGAACCATTTCCGTCAGTGGAGACAGAGACGCGCGGCGAAGAAGGCGTCTGCAAAAGCGGACGAGCCCGTCGCGTCGGTCAATCATTCGCTGGATCCGATGAACTTCCGGACCACGGACGCGAGCCCGCTCTCGCCCGCCGGGGCCGGGAACGCGGACCCGGCGGCGCTCGCGTCGGTGTTTGAGAACGCCGACGAGGAAGTGGATCTGAACACGCCGCTGACGCCGCCTTCGTTCGCCGCGCCGAAAGCGCCGGTCGAAGAAGCGCAGATCGCGCCGGCGCCGTCCGGGGAGATCGACCTGAACACACCGCTGACGCCGCCGAGTATGCCCGCGCCGAAATCGCCGGACGACTATTCCTTCGGATACATGCCGATGAAGCCGCCTTCGTTCGCCGCGCCGAAATCGCCGGACGAATTGAAGGTGATGCAGGAGATCGGCCCGATGAAGCCGGAAGATCGGGGATATCGGTATGACAAACTGTACGCGCTTTTGGGAAGAGCCAGCGCCATGACCTCAGGGGAGGCTGCAATTTTGAGCTATGAGATGCAGATCCTGCGCAACGATATAATGAATGAGCTGATCCTTCGTGATCCGGTCACCAGAGCGCTGAACAAGGGCGTGACGCGAGAGACTCCGCCGATCCCGCAAGACGTGTTGGATTTTCTCGCACAGTTCGAAGAGGAAAGCTGAGGACGGCACCGGCCTGTCTCTGGAATCAAAACCACTGTAACACACGGAGCATCGTATGATTTTGGAAATCCTGGCCGCGCGGGCGGCCGCACGGCTCGCGGCCAATCCCATTTTTGTCAAGACGGGCGCGCAGAGGCGCGCCATCGAGCACATCGTGGACGACCTGACGCTCGACGCGGCGTTTCTGGAGGAATCGCGCGCGTACCTTCTGGAGCTGGACCGGGACGAGGAGGGCTTCGGGGAGGCGCAGCGCTGCCGCTTCCTGATCCGCAGCTTCGGCCTCGGCGAGCTGGGGGAGACGGCGCTGGAATTTGCCGTCGCGCGGCGGTATCTGCCGGGCATCTGGGATGTGATCGGCCACGCGAAGGAGCCGCTGACGCTCGAGAACATCGTCGCGTGGTCGGGCATCGGGCTTTCGGTGACGGACGATTACGACGCCATCGAGGAAGAAGCGCACCGCCTCGCGCGCGCCGTGTACCTCGCGCCGGGCGCGGAGGCGCACTGCCGCCGCCCGTTCGAGGCGGACGCGCGGCTGATCGACTATCTTCTGCTGCGCGACGAGCTTTCGGACGGCGTGGAGAAATGCTGCCGCGCGGTGTCCGGCACAGACGTCCGCGCGGCGGCGCAGCCGGTGCACGAGAGCTTTGCGCGGCTGCTGGCGGAGCTTCGCGAAAAGGAGCCGCGCGGCTGGGTGCAGCTGTCCGGCGAGGACGCGGGCGAGGAGGTCGACCTCGTCGAGCAGATGTGCGCGCGGACGCAGACGGACCTGTTGTTCATTGATTTCGGCGGCTTCTGCGAGCAGCCGGACACCGACCGCCTCGTGTGGGAGCTGCGGCGCGAGCTGCTGTTTTATCACGGGACGGGCGCGTGTTTGCACCACATCACGCGCGAGACGCTGGAAGACGAGGCGCTGGACGCCGCGAAAAAGCTCGACAAGCTGCTGCGCGCGTTCGAGCCGCTGGACGTCCCGTTCGTGCTGTGCACGGATGGCGAGGCGGCTGTGATCCCGCACACGGAGCACCCGATGCGGCGCGTCGAGCTGCCGCGCTACACGTGCGCCGACCGCATCGCGCTGTGGCGCTGGGCGTGCGAGACGGAGCGCGTGCCGGACGGTGCGGTGGACTGCCTCGACGCGGGCACCCGCTTCCGCCTGACGCGCGGAGAGACGGCGAAGGCCGCGCGGCTGATCGCGTCGCGCGGGGAATCGGGGTCGCCGGCGCTGGCGCGCGCGTGCGCGGACGTGCTGCCGCCGCCGCGCCAGGGCAGCATCCAGCACGTGCGCGTGTCGTACACACTGGACGATCTGAAGCTGCCGGAGGACCAGAAAAAGCGGCTGCGCAGCCTGTGCGCGCACGTGCGATACCGTCACCTCGTGTACGACGAGTGGGGCATGGACGCGAAGTACCCGTACGGGCGCAACGTGTCGGCGCTGCTGGTCGGCCCGCCGGGCACCGGCAAGACGATGGCGGTGCACGTGCTGTCGAACATGCTGGAGCTGCCGCTGTATCAGATCAACCTCTCGCAGGTGGTCGACAAATACATCGGCGAGACGGAGAAGCGCCTCGAGGAGATTTTCCGCATCGCGGAGAAGAGCAACAGCATCCTGTTCTTCGACGAGGCGGATTCCATCTTCGGCAAGCGCAGCGAGGTGAACGATTCGAAGGACAAGTACGCGAACACCGAGGTCAGCTACATTTTGCAGCGCATCGAGCAGTTCGACGGCATCGTCATCCTCGCGACGAACTACAAGAGAAACATCGACGAGGCGTTCATGCGCCGCATGAGGTATCTCATCGAGTTTCAGCTGCCGGGCGCGCAGCTGCGCGGGCAGATCTGGCGGTCGGCGTTCGGCAAAAACGTCCCGATGGTGGACATCGACTTCGACTACCTCGCGCGCCAGTTCGACCTCGCGGGAGGCGCGATCAAGAACATCGTGCTGAACGCGACGTTCCTCGCGGCGGACGAGGGCAGCCCCGTCACGATGCGGCACATCCTTGTCAGCCTGCGCGACGACTCGCTGAAGCTCGGCAAGACGATGCTGCCGCAGGATTTCGCGGAGTACGCGCACAGAATGCAGGATCTTTGACCCTTTACAAACCGCAAAAAGGAGAGAGTGAGATGCCGGAAAAAATCAGAAAACCCCAGCATGACCGCAGCGGCGCGCCCGCGCCGGGCAGCGTGGAGGAATACAACGCGAACCATCTGAGCGCGTCGGCGGGCCATCCGCTTCACATGCCGGACGGCCTTCGCGCACGGCTCGAGGCGCGGACGGGCGTGGACCTCGGCAACATCCAGATGCGCGAATCCGGCCAGCCGGAGAGCATCGGCGCGCGGGCGTTCACGCGCGGCAACGTGATCGACTTCGCGCCGGGCGAGTTCCGGCCCGGCACCGAGGAGGGCGAGGCGTTGATCGGGCACGAGGTGTCGCACGTTTTGCAGCAGGCGAGCGGACAGGTGCATGCGGACACGGGCGCGTCGCCGGTGAACGCCGACCCGGCTTTGGAGCACGCGGCGGATATGGGCGTACGCGGCGGCATGGAGAGCGTGCCGTCGATGAGCTATGCCGCGTCGCCGGTGCAGGGCGCGTTCGGCGGCCTCGGTAAAAAACTTCGGGGGCTGTTCTCGCGCGGGAAAAAGAAGGCGCAGCCGAGATGGCAGGACCAGTTTGTCATGGAAGCGGCGGCCGCTCGCAAAAACGCGTCGCAGTCGCTCAGTGCGCGCGCGACACTGTATCAGCTCGCGAAGATGGGCGCCGTTCCGGGCGTGAGTGCCGACGATCTGGAGCATTTCCGGGACGAAGTCGGCTTCGACCAGGCGAACATGATGTCGGGATATATCTGACGGCCGCGGCGCGCGCCGTTTGACAAACGCGCGTCGGCAGGCTACAATAAAAGAATCCGAACGGGGCCGGTGCGAAACGCGAAGCACCGGCCCTTTTTTCCCTGACACACGGAGTGACGATATGCTGGAATTTGTACGCATTCAGAAGGTGTTTCCCGTGGCCGTGCGGCGTGTTTCGCTGCCGGGGCCGCGCTTTCGCGCCGTGCATCTGAGCGACTTCCACCTCGAGGACGGCTTTGACGAGCGCTGGCTGCGCCGCCTCGTCGCGCGCGTCAACCGCGAGGAGCCGGACGTGGTGTTCTTCACGGGCGATTTCACGTGCAAGACGCCCGAATTTAAGACCGCCATCCGCGCGTGCCGCATCCTGAGCGGCATCGAGGCGTCGGTGATCGCCGTGGAGGGCAATCACGACTACCTCGACGGCGCGGCCGGCCGGGCCGAGGACCTGATGTGGGAGTGCGGCTTCTACGTGCTGAAAAACAGCTGGATCACGGTGGAGCTGGACGGCGCGCCGGTGCAGGTGATCGGCCTGCCGAGCCTGTACCGCACAGACGACACGGTGCTGCGGCCGGTGGAGCCGGAGGAGGGGTGCTACCACGTGTGCCTCGCGCACGAACCGGCGTGGGCCGACCGTCTGCCGAAGGGGTACGCGGACGTGATCCTCGCCGGGCACACGCACGGCGGGCAGATCACGATGGGCGGCGCGGAAAAATTGTGGATGCCGCGCTTTTCGGGCGCGTACAAACAGGGCGTGTACGAGACGCGCGCCGGGACGATGATCGTCTCGGCAGGGCTCGGCGAGAGCGGGCCGCGCGTGCGCCTCGGCGCGCCGCGAGAATACGGTTTGCTGACGTGGGGGAGTGACGCATGAATCATCTGGGCGACTACGACGTGATCGTCGTCGGCGCGGGACACGCGGGCATCGAGGCCGCGTGCGCGTCCGCGAAGCTCGGCGCAAAGACGGCGCTGTTCACGCTGACCTTGGACGGCGTCGCGAACTTGCCGTGCAACCCGTCCATCGGCGGCACAGCCAAAGGCCACCTCGTGCGCGAGATCGACGCGCTCGGCGGCGTAATGGGCATTGCGGCAGACGCGACATTTTTGCAGAGCCGGATGTTGAACCTCGGCAAGGGCCCGGCCGTGCACTCGCTGCGCGTGCAGACCGACCGCAAAAAATATCACATGTATATGAAGCATTTGCTCGAGCTGACGGAGAACCTCGAGCTGAAGCAGGCGGAGATCACGGCGCTCGACGTCGAAAACGGCCGTGTGAAAGGCGTTGTGACGCATCTGCACGGCCACTACGGCGCGAAGTGCGTCGTGCTGTGCACCGGCACGTATCTCGGCGGGCGCATCTTCGTCGGCGACGCCAGCTACGCGGGCGGTCCCGACGGCGTGCACGCCGCGACGGCGCTGACCGAGAGCCTCGTCTCGCTGGGCCTGCCGCTGCGTCGGTTCAAGACCGGCACGCCCGCGCGCGTGCACCGGCGCAGCGTCGATTTCTCGCGCCTTGTGCGCCAGAAGGGCGACGACGAGATCCAGCCGTTTTCATTTTTGACGAAGGGCAGGCTCGAAAACCGAGTCGACTGCTTCATCGCCGCGACGAACCCGGCGACGCACGACGTCATCCGCGCGAATCTGCACCGCTCGCCGCTCTACGGCGGCATGATCGAGGGCGTCGGGCCGCGGTACTGCCCGTCGATCGAGGACAAGGTCGTGCGCTTTTCGGAGAAGGATCACCACCAGATCTTCGTCGAGCCGTGCGGCGAGGACACGGAGGAGATGTATCTTCAGGGCATGTCGTCGAGCCTGCCGGAGGACGTGCAGAACGAAATGTATCGCACCATCGCTGGATTTGAGCATCTTGAGATCATGCGTCCGGCGTATGCCATCGAGTACGACTGCATCGACCCGACGGCGCTGACGGCGTGGCTTGAGACGAAGGCCGTCAAGGGCCTGTTCGGCGCGGGACAGTTCAACGGGACGTCCGGCTACGAGGAGGCGGCGGCGCAGGGCCTCGTCGCTGGCGTGAACGCGGCGCGGCTGGCGAGAGGCGAGGAACCGGTGACGCTCTCGCGGCAGGAGAGCTACATCGGCACGCTGATCGACGACCTCGTGACGAAGGGCGTGATGGACCCGTACCGCATGATGACGAGCCGCAGCGAGTACCGGCTGTATCTGCGGCAGGACAACGCCGACGAGAGGCTGACGCCGACGGGACGCGCGTGGGGCCTCGTGACGGACGAGCGCTGGGCGGATTTTGAATCGCGCAGCGCGGCGAAGCGCGCGGAGATCGAGAGATTGAAGACGACGGCGGTTCGCCCGGCGGCGGCAAACCCCGTGCTGACGGCGCTCGGCGAGCCGGCGCTTTCCGGCGGGGCGGCGGCGGCGGAACTTTTGCGCCGTCCGGCCCTGCACTACGCGGACGTGGTCAAAATGATCGGCGAAAACCCGGAGGTGACGCCGTTCACCGGATACTGCGTCGAGGTGGAAGTGAAGTACGAGGGGTACGTCGCGCGGCAGCGGCGGCAGATCCGCGCGGTGGAGCGGCAGGAGCGCACGCCGATCCCGGCGGATTTCGACTACGCGCCGCTGGCGGGCCTCTCGCTCGAGGCGCGCGAGAAGCTCGCGAAGATCCGGCCGCGCAATCTCGGCCAGGCGTCGCGCATCCCGGGCGTTTCGCCCGCGGACACGGCGTGCCTCGCCGTCGCGCTGGCCGCACACAGGAGGGGAGAGACATGATCGACAAACAACGCCTGATCGAAAAGGCCGCGCGGTACGGCATCGACGCCGCGCCCGTCGCGGACGCGCTCGACCTGTACGCGCGCATCCTCGTCGACTACAACAAAAATGTCAATCTGACGGCCATCACGGAGCCGGAGGCCATCGAGGACCGCCATTTCATCGACAGCCTGCTGCTCGCGGTGCAGCCGGAGGTGGCGGGGCGCGTCGTGGACGTCGGCACGGGCGCGGGGTTTCCGGGCATCGTCGTGAAGCTGTTCAAGCCGGACGTCGACCTGACGCTGATGGAGCCGACGGGCAAGCGCGTCGAGTTTCTGAAATTCGCGTGCCTTGAGCTGGGCGTCGCGGCCACGTTCGCGAAGGAGCGCGCCGAGGAGGCCGCGCGCAAGGGCTGGCGCGAATCGTTCGACGTGGCTGTCGCGCGCGCGGTGGCCGATCTGCCGGTGCTGGCCGAGTACTGCCTGCCGCTCGTGCGGGTGGGCGGCGTGTTCCTCGCGATGAAGGGCTCGTCCGCGGAGGAAGAAGCCGCGCGCGCGGAGGGCGCTGTCAAGCGTCTGGGCGGCGCGGTGCGCGAGACGCGTTTGTTCACTCTGCCCGATTCGAGCGCCCGCGGACTGGTGCTTTGCACAAAAAATTCGCACACTCCGGCCCCTTATCCCAGAAACGGCGGAAAGATCGCAAAAGCCCCGCTGAAGTGACAGCATTCGCGCCGTCTTCTGTCGAAGGAAAAAACTGGAAAATGAAACGCATCCCTGCTATACTGAAAACAGAGCAGAGATGCGTTTTTTGTCGTGAAAAAGAAGGGGGAAGCCGGGATGAGAAAGCGGCAGCACGCGGCGGTGGAGCTGATCGCGACGGCGGAGATCGTGCCGTCTCCGTATCAGGCGCGGCGGACATTTGATGAGGACGAGCTGCGGGAGCTGGCGATGAGCATTCTGCACAACGGGCTGTTACAGCCTGTGAGCGTGCGGAGGACGCAGGACGGGCGGTATCAGCTGATCGCGGGGGAGCGGCGGCTGCGCGCGTGCCGGATGGTGGGGATCGAGACGATCCCGGCAGTGGTGTATGAGTTCACGGACGACCGCACGGCGGCGCTGGGGCTTTTGGAGAACATGCAGCGCGCGGCGCTGGACCCGTTCGAGCAGGCGGAGGGATTGCGGGAGCTTTTGGCGATGTGGCGGTGTCCGGCGGACATCGCGGCGAAGCGGCTGGGCATCACGGCGCGGACGCTGCGCGCGAAGCTGCGCCTGCTGGAGCTGACGGACGAGCAGCGGGAGATCTGCACGGCGTCGGGCCTCGCGGAGGGGCACATCCGCGCGGTGCTGCGGCTGCCGGAAGGGGAGGGGCGCACGAAGGCGCTTCGGATGATCGTGGACAAGCGCTGGAACGTGGCGCAGGCGCGCGCGATGGTGGACAGGATGCTGGAGCCGAAGAAGAAACCGGCGGTGATGGTGCGCGACGTGCGTCTGTTCGCGAACACGATCGACCGCGCGGTGCGGCTTTTGACGGCGGGCGGCGTCGCCGCGACGAGCGAGCGCCGCGAGGGCGCGGATTTCTGCGAATACGTCGTGCGCATCCCGATGACGCGCGCCGAGCGCCGCCCGAAAAAGCGCGCCGCAAAGCAAAAATGAAAGCCGCCCTTTCGCAGGGGATGGTGGTAAAGGGCAGCAAGCGTCTGCTAAAAAACCTCCCCTTTGAGGGGAGGTGCCGAGCGAACGCGAGGCGGAGGGGTGGCGGCAGGGCTTAACCTTTCGCACGAACCTCCGAAGCGTTTTTTTGAATTGATAAGGAAACTGAAAAAGTGTCTGCGAAGGTCTGCGCCCGTGGAATTCACCCCTCAGTCACGGCTCGCGCCGCGACAGCTCAGTCTCCGCGCTAAGAGCCGCCGCTTGCGCGGCGGTTGCGCTCCGACACCCTCCAGAGGGCCTTCTCGCCGCTTCGCGGCTCACCTTGACGCCGCTGCGGCGTCAGCCCTCAATGGGGAGCTACTGGCGTTGCCGCCCGCAGGGGACGCACCTTGACCGCCCGTCCGCAGGGGACGGCTGCAACAGGGCAACAAACGCCTGTTAAAAATCAGGGTTTTTTGCGAAGGTTGACCGCCATGATGATGCCGCAGACGCCCGCGGCCGCGAGCAGGCAGCCGACCATGATGAGGATGACATTATTCAGACGTCCCTTGGGTTCCGTTGGCGTCTGGATCTGCGCCGTCTGCGAGGACGCGGAGGAGGACGTCTGGCTGCTTGTACTGGAGGACGCGGGAGCGCTGGAGGAAGAGGACACGCTGGACGAAGCGGGTTCGCTCGACGCGCTCGATGCGCTCGACGAGCTGGACACGACGCCCGTCGCGGGAATGTATTCCGTGCGCAGCTGCCTGCCGCAGACCGCGCAGCTGTATGCCCTCAGACCGACCGCGTTCTCCGTCGGCTTCGTGACGACGCGCCCGCCGTCCTCCGTGTGCAGCGTCGAGTCGATGCGCGCGTTGCATACCGTGCAGTTGTGCCAGTGCGTCGTCTCGTCAGAGCGCCACACGTCGCCCGGCGTGTGGGGCGCGTAGTCGCCATAGGACGACCCGCACACCTCGCACGTGGCCTTTTTGTTGCACGTCGCCGTGCCGCCCTTGTGCGCCGCGCGCTCGCCGTACTTCGCGCCGCAGACAGAACACGCCGCGCGCTCGATGCACGTGGCCGTGCCGCCGGAGTGCGCCGTCTTCTCGGCCTGCGTGCCGCACATTGAGCACTCCTTCCAGTGATACGCGCCGTCGCTCTTCATGACGGAGAAATCGTGCGCGGCCACCGCGCCGTACTTTGCGCCGCACGCGGCGCACACCGCCTGCTCCGAGCACGTCGCCTTGCCGCCGGAGTGCGCCTCGACGCCCTTTTTCTCGCCGCAGACAGAGCACTCCTGCCAGTGCTCCTTTTCGTCGTGGTTCGTGACGGAGTAATCGTGCTTGCCCAGCTCACCGTACGCTGTCCCGCAGACTTCGCACACGGCCTGATCCTTGCAGGTGGCCGTGCCGCCGGTGTGCGGCTGCGTCTCCGTTCTTTCGTGGCAGACGGAGCACTCCATCCAGTGGCCCGTCCCGTCGCTCATTTGGACGTATTGATGCTCGGCCAGTTCGCCGTACGCCGTCCCGCAGACGTCGCAGACCGCATACTGTGTGCACGTGGCCGAGCCGCCGGTGTGCGATTCCGCTTTCGCATAGCCGCAGACGGTGCATTTCATCGTGTGCGTCAGGCCGTTCGCGTCCGGCGTTGCCGCGCCGTATGTATGCGGCCCGAGGTTGATCTGTTCGCCGCATGTCTCGTCGATACACAGCATCCAGTGATTTTCGTCGTTGTGATGCCAAATCCCGTCTGACTCATGCGTATGATCGCCGCCGTCGACGACGTCTCCCTCGCCGGGAACCGGACCGGGAAGTTCTCCTTCGCTCCCCTCGGCAAACGCGCACACGGTGTTGAACAGCATGACCGCCGCGACGAGCGGCGTCAGCCACAACATTTTTTTCATCGTCGAAAACCTCCTTCTGCGCCCGGGCAGGCGCGGAGACTTGCATCCCTCTATCCTTTATACGATGGAACAACGCAGAATCAGACAGCAAAATGTTCCACGTGGAAACTTTTTCTTTTCCCATACAGACGAAAACACCGCGCGGACGCTTTCCCTTCCGCGCGGTGTCTGCCGTTTTTATTTTCCGAACAGCGTTTTGAAAAACCCGTAGCCGTTCGCTGCGTCCGTCCTGAGAAGATCGGCCGCGTCCCACCGGAAGGCGGAGCGTCCGTCAAACTCCAGGGATGTTTCGTCGCCGCCCGTCAGTGTGCGCGGCGCTTCCGTCTTGGCGGACACCTGGCAGGAGTCGTAGTCCCACAGCGCGTTTTCTCCTTCGCCGCGGCCCCACATCGAGAACACAAGTCCCGCGGCCTCGCCGTAGCAGAAGCGCTCGAACAGCAGTTTGCCGTCGCGATAGACGGTCACGCGGTCGCGGTAGTGGTGGCGGCCGCTGCGCTCATAGCGGATGCCGGCGAGCTTTTGTTCCCGGACGCTCTTGACACATGCCTCAAAGGTCATTTTCTCTCTCCTCCCAGTATCCCTATCATTTCAATCATACTGTATTTTGGTTCTATAGTCAAGTGAAATTGGTCTAATAGTCCATGATTCGGGAAATATGTCCATATAAAATGACCAAAACTTGGCGTACTTGCCGATTGATTTTTGGCTGTAACGCGCATATAATAGAGACAACAAAAAGAAATGAGGTGAGCCCCATGTACATGGCTGAAGAACCCGTTCAGCTTGTGCAGGGCAAATAACTCATAAAGACGAACTGCTCCGTGATTCAATGATTTCCATTTGCCATCCTTCCGGAGTTGCAATGCGAACAGCATGCAGGAAATGTGAAGTGAGAGGCGACGCAGTGAGCATAGGGTCGTTTTTACCGTTATTTGTACCTGCATCTGACGGAGAGGAAAAACGACTGATTTTGCCATTCAAAAACCTGACGGAACAGGAATTTTTTGAAGCGTCGAGGAATTAAGGATCACTTTGATCAAAGCGGATAATATTCAAACGGGATGCATTCTCGACCGAGAGTGAAGCAAGTTCCGAATGAACCGCAAAAGGGAGCCGCTCCTCAAAGCAAACCGGCAGAGAAAAAAGAATGTCTGGATTTGCTTCTCGAACTATGACTTGACCAATGCTGAATACCGGCAATCTTTTTGAAGACTTGGAATACGTTCTTTTATTCAATCAGGCAAAAAATCGGCAAGTTGAAGCGATGGTTTCATTTGAACGAATGTTTGGTAAGAAGACAGGGAATACGGTTTTAAGTGTGATCGAAGAGAAACAGTAAGTCCGGAATAACACATCATCTGAAAAACGTCATTTGTTTTGGAGAAACATGCCGAAGTCGAAACGCAGCGTCATGTATTTCGATTGAAAAACCGATTCGCAAGAAAAGGAAAACAGGCAAAAAGCAAAGACTCGAACAAAGAGAATCAGCTTATCCAAAAAATACCGAATTTCCGATTTTTGATTTCACATCAGAATCAGCAAATGATACACAACAGCAAGGGATTTCAAGTCGAATAAGGCAAACTTTCGCACGGCGGCGATGGAACAAAAACCATCGCCGCCGTTTTAGTTTGTCTGTGTGCGGTGTTTCACGTGAAACAGTGCGCGCCCTTACCGTCCGTCGTGTTCCACGTGGAACAAACGGAGAAAACTGTGCAAAAGATGTTCCACGTGGAACGAAAAACGGTGTTTTTCATGGTTTTGACGCTTTCCAATCCACGGCGAGTGTGATATACTGAATTTCAGAAGAAAATTTATGGATCTCGCCGGGAAGGCAGGGGAGGAACGGCATTGGCAAAAGTCATCGCAATCGCAAATCAAAAGGGCGGCGTCGGCAAGACGACGACGGCCATCAACCTCTCGTCGAGTGTGGCCATGCAGGGAAAGCGCGTGCTTCTGGTGGACCTCGACCCGCAGGGCAACTCCACAAGCGGCTACGGCGTGCCGAAGCGCGGCGTCAAAAAGAGCACGTACGAGCTATTGATCGGCGAGGCCGACGCGCGCGAGACCATCCTCCACACGGATTACCGCGTCGACGTCATCCCGTCGAACATCCAGCTCACCGGCGCGGGCATCGAGCTCGTCTCGCTCGAGCGCCGCGAATCCCGCCTGCGCGACGCGCTCGCACCCGTCATCCCGGAGTATGACTTCGTGTTCATCGACTGTCCGCCGTCGCTCGATCTGCTGACGCTCAACGGCCTGCGCGCGTGCGACAGCGTGCTGGTGCCCATCCAGTGCGAATTTTTCGCCCTCGAGGGCCTGTCCGAGCTGATGGCGACCATCCGCACCGTCAAGAAGATGTACAACCCGTACATTGAGATCGAGGGCGTTCTGCTGACGATGTACGACGGCCGTCTGAATCTGACGCTGCAAGTGGTGCAGGAAGTGAAAAAATACTTCGGCGACAAGGTGTACAAGACCACCATCCCGCGCAACGTCCGCCTGTCCGAGGCGCCCAGCTTCGGCAAACCGGTCAATTATTACGACGGCGGCTCGAAGGGCGCGGAGGCGTACGCGTTTCTCGCCGCGGAGATCATCAAGAAAAACAGGGGAGGGGTTTGATGGCAGGAAAGAAGGGCGGCCTTGGGCGCGGTCTCGGCTCGCTGTTTGAGGACACCGCGTCCCCGTCGGGCGAGAGCGTCACCACGCTGCGCATCGCCGACATCTCACCCGACCGCGAGCAGCCGCGCAAATCGTTTGACGACGAGGCGCTGACGGAACTGGCGGCGAGCATCGAAAAGCACGGCGTCTTGCAGCCGATCGTCGTGCGGTCGGTGCCGGTGGGCGGATATAAGATCGTCGCGGGCGAGCGCCGCTGGCGCGCGGCGCGGCTGGCCGGATTGAAGGAGATCCCCGCCATCGTGCGCGAGATCACGGACGCCGAGGCGATGGAGATCGCGCTGATCGAAAATTTGCAGCGCGAGGACCTCGACCCCGTCGAGGAGGCCATGGGCTACCGCCAGCTGATGGAGCGCTGCGACTACACGCAGGAGACGGCGGCGAAGACGCTTGGCAAGAGCCGCAGCGCCGTCGCGAACAGCCTGCGCATTCTGAAGCTGCCGGGCGAGGCGCTGGAGATGCTGCGCTCGGGCGCGCTGTCGGCGGGCCACGCGAAGGCGATTTTGTCGCTCGAGAGCGCCGCCGAACAGCTGGAGGCCGCGCAGCGCATCGTGGAAAAGCACATGAACGTGCGCGAGGCCGAGGCGCTGTGCCGCCGCATGACGCGCGCGCCGCGCAAAAAGGAGAAGGCGCTTCCGCCCGCGCTGCCCACCGAGGTGGAGCTGGCGCTGCGCGAGGCCACCGGGAACGAAGTGCGCGTCACCTATCAGGAGGGGAGGGGCGTTCTGCACGTTCATTTCTATTCGGACGAGCAGCTGCGCGCCTTTGCAAATTGTTTGGGAAATTATAAAAAGGAAGGAAACTGAAGATGCTGGACATCAAATTTGTGCGGGAAAACCCCGAAGCCGTCAAGGAGAACATCAAAAAGAAATTTCAGGACGCGAAGCTGCCGCTCGTCGACAAGGCCATTGACCTCGACGCGCGCAGCCGCGCGGCCATCACGGAGGCGAGCGAGCTGCGCGCCAACCGAAACAAGCTGTCGAAGAGCATCGGCGCGCTGATGGGCCAGGGCAAGAAGGACGAGGCCGAGGCCGTCAAGGCGCAGGTCAAGGCGCAGGCCGACCGCCTCGCCGAGCTGGAAAAGCTCGAGGCGGAGCTGGAGGCCGAGCTGCGCGAGGTCATGCTGACGATCCCGAACATGATCGACCCGAGCGTGCCCGTCGGCAAGGACGACTCCGAGAACGTCGAGCGCCAGCGCTTCGGCGAGCCGGTCGTGCCCGATTTCGAGATCCCGTACCACACCGAGATCATGGAGCGCTTCTCCGGCATCGACCTCGACGCCGCGCGCCGCGTCGCGGGCAACGGCTTCTATTACCTGATGGGCGACATCGCGCGTCTGCACTCCGCGGTGCTGGCGTACGCGCGCGATTTCATGATCGACAAGGGCTTCACATACGTCGTGCCGCCGTTCATGATGCACGGCGCGGTCGTGCAGGGCGTCATGAGCTTCCCGGAGATGGACGCGATGATGTACAAGATCGAGGGCGAGGACCTGTATCTCATCGGTACCAGCGAGCACACGATGATCGGCCGCTTCGTCGACCAGACCATCCCCGAATCGCAGCTGCCGCTAACGCTGACGAGCTATTCTCCGTGCTTCCGCAAGGAGAAGGGCGCGCACGGCCTCGAGGAGCGCGGCGTGTACCGCATCCACCAGTTCGAGAAGCAGGAGATGATCGTCGTCTGCCGTCCCGAGGAGAGCATGGACTGGTACGAGAAGATGTGGCGCTACAGCGTCGAGCTGTTCCGCTCGCTCGACATCCCCGTGCGCCAGCTGGAGTGCTGCTCGGGCGACCTGGCCGATCTGAAGGTCAAGAGCTGCGACATCGAGGCGTGGAGCCCGCGCCAGAAGAAGTATTTCGAAGTGTGCTCGTGCTCGAACCTCGGCGACGCGCAGGCGCGCCGCCTGCGCATCCGCGTCGCGGGCGAGGACGGCAAGAAGTACCTCGCGCACACGCTGAACAACACGGTCGTCGCGCCGCCGCGCATGCTGATCGCGCTGCTGGAGAACAACCTCCAGGCCGACGGCTCCGTGCGCATCCCCGAAGCCCTGCGCCCCTACATGGGCGGCAAGACAGAGCTTGTCTGCAAGGCGTAATTTTTTTAACAGGCGTCTGTTGCCCTTTATGGCCGTCACCAGCGGAATAAAAAAGAACTGCGTCCCCGTGTATTTCGGGGACGCAGTTCTTTTATCAAGCAGCAGGGGACGGAAACAAAGGGCAACGAGCGCCTGATTACACCGACAGCTCGGCCGTCTCGCCGAGGACGTCTTTGTGGGCCTCGAGGATGGGAGCGATGACGTCCGCCAAAAACTCCGTCACCTGTTCGGCGCTGCGGCCGGTGAAGTCCTCCGGGCGGAGGATGGCTTCGATCTCGTCATAGTCGAGGCCGAAGTCCGGGTCGGCGCAGACGCGCTCGATGAGGTCGTTCTTGCCGCCCTCCTCCTTGACGACCTTCGCGGCCGCCATCGCATGGACGCGAAGCTTCTCGTGCAGCGCCTGGCGGTCGCCGCCCTTCTTGACGGCGCTCATCATGATGTTCTCGCTGGCCATGAACGGCAGCTCCGCCATCACGCGCGCTCGGATGACCTTCGGGTACACGACAAGGCCGTCGCAGACGTTCAGCATGATGTTCAAGATCGCGTCCGCCGCCAAAAACGCCTCGGCCACCGCGACGCGCTTGTTTGCCGAGTCGTCGAGCGTGCGCTCGAACCACTGCGTGCCCGCCGTGAACGCCGGGTTCAGTACGTCCACCATCACGTAGCGCGACAGCGCGCAGATGCGCTCGCACCGCATCGGGTTGCGCTTGTACGGCATCGCCGACGAGCCGATCTGCTGCTTCTCGAACGGCTCCTCCATCTCCTTGAAGTTCGCCAGAAGCCGCATGTCGTTGCCGAACTTCATCGCGCTCTGCGCGAGGCCCGCCAGCGACGACAGCACGTTGTAATCCACCTTGCGCGAATACGTCTGGCCCGAGACGGGAACCACCTTGTCAAAGCCCATCTCGCGCGCGATGGACGCTTCCACCGCCTTGATCTTCGCGGAATCGCCCTCGAACAGCTCCACAAAGCTGGCCTGCGTGCCCGTCGTGCCCTTCGAGCCGAGAAGCGCCAGCGACTCGCGCCGGTGGCGGATCTCATCGAGATCCATGCACAGCTCGTTCAGCCACAGCGTTGCGCGCTTGCCCACGGTGGTGAGCTGCGCCGGCTGCAAATGCGTGTACGCCAGCGCCGGCATCGCCTTGTATTCGTTGGCGAATTTTGCCAAAAGCGCGATGACGTTCACGAGCTTGCGCTCCACAACGTCAAGCGCCTCGCGCATCACGAGCACATCGGTGTTGTCGCCGACGTAGCAGCTCGTCGCGCCGAGGTGGATGATGCCCTTCGCGTTCGGGCACTGTACGCCATACGCGTACACATGGCTCATCACATCGTGGCGGCACTCCTTCTCGCGGGCGACGGCGACGTCGTAGTTGATGTCGTCCTTGTGGGCCTCCAGCTCGGCGATCTGCTCGTCCGTGATGTTCAGGCCCTGCTCTTTCTCGGCCTTCGCGAGGGCGATCCACAGCCTGCGCCACGTGCGGAACTTGTTGTCCTCGGAAAAAATATACTGCATCTCCTTCGAGGCGTAGCGCGTCTCGAAGGGGGAAATGTATCGGTCGTGCTGCATCGTGTTCTCCTTTGTTTAGATGTGGAAGTATTCGACGCCGCCCTCGAACAGCGGCTGCATCTTGTTGCCCTCGACGTTCTTGTAGAGGCCGTAGCCCGAGCGCTCGGAGTGGCCCATCTTGCCGAACACGCGGCCGTCGGGGCTGGTGATGCCCTCAATGGCCCAGACGCTTCCGTTCGGGTTGTAGCGCACGTCCATCGTCGGCTTGCCGTCCAGATCGACATACTGCGTCGCGATCTGGCCGTTTTTGCGCAGCGTCTCGAGCACGTCCGCGCTCGCGGTGAAGCGGCCCTCGCCGTGGCTGACGGGGATGGTGTACACTTCGCCGGGCTTCGTCTTCGCGAGCCACGGCGACAGGTTTGACGCGACGCGCGTGCGCACGAGCATCGACTGGTGGCGGCCGATCGTGTTGAACGTCAGCGTCGGGCAGTTCGCGTCCGTCTTGACGATCTCGCCGAACGGCACGAGGCCCAGCTTGATGAGCGCCTGGAAGCCGTTGCAGATGCCGAGCATCAGGCCGTCGCGGTGCTTGAGAAGGTCGTGCACCGCGTCCGTCAGCGCCGGGTTGCGGAAGAACGCCGCGATGAATTTCGCGCTGCCCTCCGGCTCGTCGCCGCCGGAGAATCCGCCCGGCAGGAAGATCATCTGGCTGTCGGCGATGCGCTTTGCGGCCTCGCGCACGCTCTCGGCCACGTGGTCGGGCGTGAGGTTGTTGACGATGAAGATGTCGGTCTCGGCCCCGGCGCGCTCCATCGCGCGGGCGGAGTCGTACTCGCAGT
>CALXIU010000088.1 GCA_944388415.1 uncultured Ruthenibacterium sp.
CCGTGCCGCCGAACGCCGCCGAAAAGGCCAGCACCCACTTGTTTTTGTTCGGGGCCCCGGCAGCCATCCAGCGCTCCCAGACCTCCGCTGCCAGCGCGGCGAGGTCGTTCCCGTCGAGTCCCTGCGCGATGGCGGCGGCGGTGTCGCTGCGGCCGATGCGGCCGAGGTCGCAGTACGCCGCGAGCAGCGCGTCGCGCCGGTCATCGCCCGCCGGGCTCCCGTTCGCGCGGCGCACGGCGGGCAGCGGCGGTCAAGCCGGGCAGGACGTCCCGGAGTGAGGCGCGGTTGATCCCGGCAATGATCTGCGCCTGTCTCGCGGCGATGGCATCGCCCGCTGGCCGTTTGCTCATAAGGATGCCTGCCAGCACAACGCTCATGTTGTCCCACTGTGTGAAGCCAAGCGCCTGCGCCTCTGTCAGCACATCCGGCTCTGTCTCGGCCAGTTCGAACAGCCACTCGCGGTACCGCGCGGTACCCCAGGAGAACCGCGCGCCCTGTGCGATCTGCTCGGCCAGCAGCGCCGCTGCCCCAGTCTTTCCCAGCACGGCCAGACAGTCCTGCAGCAAACCGCAGAGCCAGAAGTTGGAGCCGACCTCAAGCGGAAAAATCGCCGTGCTCTTGCCGATGGTCCAAAACAGCTTGATGCATCGGTTCAGCATCTCGCGGCCGGACGCGTCGCGCGCGTATTTCATGAAGGCCCCGTCGGACTCCCGCGTGTCGTATCTCATGCTGTCAGCTGAGCCTTTCAAATTCTCCGGCTGCGCCTGCGCCAGCAGACTGTCGTCGCACTCGTCGGCAAGCAGATACGCCTGTGCAAGCGTCTTGTTTTCCTCGCAAAGGCCCAGCGCGTCCAAAAAGCGGCCGAGCTGTTCCTCCCCGCGCGCTTCCTGTGTGTTCATACAGCCCCTCCCGTCTGTTGTTCCCGCCAGCGGCGGAGAATGGATTCCTCTTGCTCCTTTTCCGCGCAGAGCTCGCAGTACCGAGCGAGGCGGCAGAGCGTCTCTGTCAGAGGCAGGTCGTCTTTGTCGAGCGCGTGGGCGCGCGCGGCGAGTTGCGCGGCCAGCTCGCCCAGCAGCGCCGCACCGGTGTGCAGCCCGGCAGCCTCGCACTGACCGGCGAGATCGCGCAGACGTTCCGCCGCCGCAGGGGCCGCGGTATTCAGCCCCGACCGAAGCAGGTCGGCCAGCGCCTGTTCGACCTCGTTCAAACACTCGTTCATGTCTTCGCCTCCCACTGCGTGAACACCTCGATGGGGTAGAGCCGGAGACGGTCCCCGGCCCGGTACAGCAGGCCGAAGAACACCAGCGTCTCGCCCGGGCGGCGGGCCAGCCGTTTGGCCAGACGCTCGAGCGTGCGCACCACCGCCTGCTCCTCCTTTTTGTACCGCACCTCCACCCAGACGTCGCGGCCCACGCCGTCGAGCAGGCGCAGCGAGAAGGTCTGGCTCACGCGGTCAAACTCCTGCGGCTCGCACCGGGCGGGCAAAAGGAGCGCCAGCCGCCCGGTCTCCGGCGCGCCGGGCACGCTTCGTTCTGCGAGCAGCGCGGAGAAATCCGTGCAGAGCGCGTCCGGCGGGAGCACGCCGCCCGGCTCCTGCGCGCCCAACAGCGCGGCGGAGCACTGTGCGGTGGAGGACAGCCCGCCCACGGCGTTGACGCGGGCGTTGGTCAGATCCAGCGCGTTTTTCCACGCCTGCCGCAGCGTGCAGGGCAGTCCCCACGGGGCGGCGTCCGCCCGGCGGGCGCTTTTCTCATAAAAGGCAGGGCGCAGGTCGGAGTATGTATAAAACCGGTGCGCCGCGCGCTCCCAGAAGTAGTAGATCGTGCCGCTGTAGCCGCTCTGGCCGCTCACGTCGCGGAAGCCGAGCAGATACAGCTCCAGCCGCCCCGCGGGCAGGTATTCGTCGCGGAATTTGCCCGCCAAAGCGCGAATCAGCGGCGCGTCGGCCCGCTCCATCGCGCCCGCCAGATGAAACGCGCGGGCGAAGCGGCGCAGAAGCTCGCCGTCGCGGAACGCCGCCGACCGTGCAAAGCACGCGGCGTACTCCTCGTGCAGCGCGCGGAGCGCCCGCTCGAGCGCGGGCAATCCGGCGGTGTGGGCGAGCGACGCGAGGCGCTCCACCGTCTCGCACGTCTCAGGCGGCAGGCGGCTCAGCCCGGTCTCGAGCTGGCCCGTCAGCGTGCGGCGCACCTCGGCGCAGACGCGGCGCGCCGCGTCCGGGTCCGGGCCGTCCTCCTCCGGGCAGAGCGCGCGCAGCGCTGCCGCGTCGGCGGCGCCGTTTTCCAGCTGCCACGCGAGCAGCGCCTCGGCCTTGTGCACGCAGAAGCCCTCGCTGCGGCAGGTGCAGGTGCTGTGCTCCAGCGGCTCGAGCAGGCGGACCGTGGCGGGCGCCCACGGGAGCTCCACCGTCACGGTGGTCGCGCTCTGCGCGATCGCGGGGCCGCTGCCCGAGGCGCGGCGGGCCAGCAGGTCGCCCAGACGCTTCGGGCCGAGCTGCCGGGCGAGCTTTTCGGGCGAGACGGCGCGCAGCTGCGAAAAAGCGGACGCGGCGGGCGGCTTCTCCGCCGCGGGCGCAAGCTGCGTTTTCAGCCAGAGTATCGCCGCGATGCGGTGGCGGCAGACGCCGGCGCTCGGACACGAGCACGCACTCTCACCCAGAGGCGCGCGGATGCGGCACACCACGCCGCTGAACCGCACCTCGACCTCGTTTCCCTCGGCGCGCGCCTCGGGCGCGTCCATCGCGGCGAGGTCCTTCTTCGCGCGGTTGACCGTGCCCTTGTTGCAAAGACCGGTCAGATAGTCGTCGTCGGCCGCCGCGAGCGCCGCGGCTAGCGCGTCCGGGATCGTCATCGAACGCCTCCTCCTTTCACTCCCGCATCACGTCCGCCATGAAGTCGGCGAGGCGCGACGGCGTCATCGCGCCCACCCACGCGCCCAGCGCGGCCAGCTTCTCAGCGGTCGAGCGGTCGTAGGCGGGCGATGCATTTTCGTCCAGCGCCGTCAGGGCGACGAACTTCGCGCCGCTCTCGATGATGTCATGGCAGACGCCGTACAGGTTCTGACGCGTGTTGCCCTCGCACAGATCGCTGATGAGCACGACCATCGTGCGGCGGGGCGCGGTGATCAGCGACTCGCAGTAGCGCAGCGCCCCGGCGATGTCGGTGCCGCCGCCGAGCTGCACGCTCATCAGCGTCTCGACCGGGTCCTCCACGCGCCCGCTCAGGTCGACCACGGCGGTGTCGAAGATCACAAGGCGCGTGTCAAGCATCGGCATCCGGGCGAAAATGCCCGCCATCACCGCGCTGTGGATGATGCTGGGCAGCATCGAGCCGCTCTCGTCCACCGCGAGGATGACGCGCCACGGGTTATAGCGCCGCACGCGCCCGTTGAAATAGACGTCCTCGAGCACGATGCGACGGTTTTCGCGGTCATAGTGGGACAGATTTTTGCGGATCGTGCGCTGCACGTCCAGATTGCGCGACGAGCGCAGGCGGCTCTGGCGGCTGCGGTCGAGCTTGCCCAGCGACGAGCGCTGCACCTCGCTGCGCATTTTCTCGGAGAGCTCGGCCACCACGCGCTGCACGATGCGGCGGGCGGTGTCGAGCACCGGGCCTTTCATCAGGTGTTTGAGGCTGAGCACCGTCTCGAGCAACGCCTCGTTCGGCTCCATTTTCTCAAGCACCTCGCGGTCGGCCAGCAGCTCGGTGAGCTGGTAGCGGTCGAGCGCGTGGCGCTGCAAGATCTCCGCCGTCTCCTGCGGAAAGAGGCTGTGCACCTCGCTGAGCCACCGGGCCACGGTGGGTGCGCTGGCCCCGCCGCCGCCCTGCGCGTCGCGCTTCACGTCCTCGCCCGCCTCGCGGCCATAGAGAAATTCGAGCGCGTCGTCCATGCGCAGCAGCTTGCCGGCCCCGACGGGCAGCTGCCGTTCTGCGCTCTTGCCCAAAATCAGACGCCAGCGGTTGAGCGCCGCGCCGTCGGTGATCATGCGTTCTCTCCCCTTTCACTCCAAACGCCGTCCAGCCGGGCGGCGGCCCACGCGTCCACAGCCTCGGCGCGGGCGTACTCGGCCGCGTCCACGGCCTCGCGCCGCATCGCGGCAGGGGCCACACCGTGCAGCGCCGCCGCGCGCCGGGCGATGCGGACGGAGTCCATCGGCGCAAAAGAGCAGAACGCGGTGGGCGGCGCCGGCAGAAGC
>CALXIU010000089.1 GCA_944388415.1 uncultured Ruthenibacterium sp.
GGCGAGATTTCGGAATGCCTCCACAAATCCCTGACTGATATTCTTCTGTGTGACCAGGATGCGCTCACTGCCCTTCCCGCTCCGTTTTTTCACGGTCACGCGGGGAACATTCGTCAGGAATTCCACGCCCGTGGCTTCCCGGATATCGTCAGGCGTTCCGGCCGTCTTGCGCGTCAGTGCGTACAAAGCCATCAGGCCGGCGAATATCACAATGCCGGCGAGCGCGCACAGCACAGTCGTCCTGCCCGTGCTGCCCCAGTTGGCCGGCGTCGTTGGGAGCTGAGGCTGTTGAATGATTTCAATTTTCGTCGCTCCGAGGACGTAATCTGAAATCGCGGGATAGTTTTCCAGCACAGAAAGCATGACGTCATAAGAGGTTTGCGGGTCCGGGTCTGAGACGGAAATGGTGAGCAGGTTTGTTCCCTCGACCGCCTTTGCCGAGATCGACGAAGTGATCTCCTCGACGCCGAGATCGCTCGCGATGACATTGCGCAACATATCGCTGTTGACGATATAGGAGAACGTCGTGCCCATTTGCCCTGCGAGCGTCAGGTCGCTGGTTGTCTGTTCGGCCGTGATGCTGTCCGTCACAATGACAGAGGCAGAGGAGACGTAGGCCGGGACATAGGTGAGTTTTGAATAGGCAAAACCGGCCACTGTCAGCACCAGCACAAGTACAAGCCCCTTGATCCAGTAGAGCTTCGTGCCTTGGATCATGTAGTGAAGCACCCGGGCGAGGTCGATGACGTCCTCTTCCGTTTGCCGGTTGCGGCTGTTCGGTTCCATCATTGAATCTCCTTCGATTTGCTCTTGTCACTTCCGTATCCGTACCGATACGACGCGCCGTATCCGCTGGTTCCCATGCTGACGACCGGCGGACGCGTCTCGCGGTAGATGCAGCCGATCAGCGTGCCGTTGCGGTCGAGCGCATCGATCGCGTCATTGATTGCGCGGACAAGAGCTGTATCCTGCGCAACAAGAAGGACCGATGCGTCGCACTGCGCCGCGATCACAGACGTGTCCGCGACAAGCGCAACAGGGCCTGTGTCGACAAGGATGTAGTCAAAATACCGCCCCGCGAAATGAAGGAGCTGCGAGAATTTGCCGTTGCTGAGCGAACGTCCCAGCGCATTTTGTTTGCTCGTATTCACAAGGCAGTAGATGCGGCTGTCCGGGATCTGATAGAGCGTATCCTTCTCGAAACCGCCCGTCTGGATCGCCTTTGCCAATGCCGCGTCATCTGTCTGCTCGACCTTCAGAACTTTCGCCACAGAGGGGTTACGGAAGTCCGCGTCAATCACGAGGACGCGCTTCTGGCTCTTCGCGATGGAATACGCGATATTGAGAAGGCAGTGTGTTTTCCCCTCGTTTTGAAGCACGCTGGTGACGGCCAGCGTCTTCCCGCCGCTCCTGTCAAGATGCGTCAGGATGCGGCTTGTGATCAGCTGAAAGTTCTCCTCAAACTGGAAATTTCTGCTTTGACTTGTAGCCAGTACAAAATTGTCCTTCGCTTTTTTGAGCGTAGAGGTATACGGGATTTTTCCGAGCAGACGCCCGTCTACCTTGCGGCGCATGTCAGAGGTATTTTTCACGGTATCGCGCAGGACAGAGAACAGCAGCACGACACACACATAGGCAAATGCAGCGCTGCACGCGCCGAGCACAGCGAACTGGGGCGTGCTGAACCGCCGGCTGGCCTCCTCTGCTATGGTCGGTTGCTGGACCGTCACAAGGTAGAGGTCAGACATGAGGTTGCTCAACAACTTGGGGTAATTGCGCAGAGCGGACTCGAGCGCACGGAACGCCAGCCGCGGCGTCGACGCAGAGGCAGAAATACTGACAAGGTTTGTGTCCTCAATGTAACTGACAGACATCGAATAATTCGTGCTGCCAACGTCCTGCGAGATCAGGCTGCGCAGCGCGTCCGACTGAAACACGCTGGTGATCGATTCCGAAAATTTTGTTGCGTTCTGCACGTTGGCCGCAGCGCCGCCGCTCGTTCCGAGGACCGCAAGAATGGTGTCCGACTTGTATGTGCGTCCGGAAAAATTCAAGGCAAAAACCAGCGCAAGAAGTGCGCCCGCAAAGAACATCAGCAGGATATTCCACCAGTGACGTTTCAGGTCCACAAGAAGGCTGGCAGTGTCGATCGTGAGCTCGTCGTCACGCCCGGTTCTTTCGTTCATTCTCTCTTTCCCCCATCATTCTTCGACGCGGACCAGCAAAAATGCCGACCGCTCTGTACCCGTGGCGGATGTGACGGTATAGCTGACCTCATACCATCCGGGCGCCGATGTATCGACCGGGTTGTTGATTGTAATCAGCGACGTGTCGTAAAGGTTTGCACTTCCGACAGTATTGGGATCTCCGCCCTCACGCTCCAGCTGACTGACGAGCGTCGAGCGCACAAGGACGCCTTGATACATTCTGTAGGAGACGCTGTCCACAGACAGCGCACGCAGATAGTCAAGCGGTTCGAAGCTGCTTCCCTGCGGCAGGTAAATGAGCGCGTCCGTCAGCGCAAATGCCGGAAGGTCGACCGTCGACGAGTCGTACACCTCTACAGAGGCGACAAAGCTCTCGACGTCGCCCGCCGAGTTCGAGACGGAAAACTCCACCGGATAGTATCCCGGGACGGACGAATTGAACGTGCTCCCCTCCGCGTTCGCGCGGCTGATGCGGCCGGTGATGTCTCCGTCAATGCAGTCTGTCGCCGTCAGGTTCTTTGTCATTGCCGTGGACTTGCTCCCGACGGGCAGCGTGAACGGGTCCGTCAGCGTGAAACGCGGGCTGGTGTAATCCGTATAGCGCACCGTGCGCGTGACTTTTGTGACGTGATTGTCGCTGTCAAACGCCGCGATATTGGCGATGCGCTCATCCCCCACAAGATTGGAGAGGCTCTCCACCACAAGCGACGCCGTGACGTCCCCGTCCCGCGCGTCCATCGCCGTGACGCCCGCCAGGATCGAATCGTCGGCATCGCCGACACTGATCTCAACGACATCAGAATTCATCGAGATCGTCGGGCCCTCCGTGTCGCGGACGAACGCCCGCAGCAAAAGCGTCAGGGCAAACAAAGCCACCGCAACAGCGGTGAAACAAACGGAAAACAGTTTCAGCAATCTCATGATGCAGTTTCTCCTGTGGTGTGGTTCACAGCGCGGTCGCGCCGCAGATCCTGATTCTGAAGAAGCAGGCCGGGGTTGTCGAGCAAGAGCCGCTTTGCCTCCCGGCTTCCGTAATGGCGCTCAAGATGGCCCCACAAAGAGCGCAGCTCCGGCGTGCGGAACTCCGCGCCGTGCGCGTCGCTCCCGAATACGTCGATGAGGCCGTTGTCAAGCAGATGCGCAGCAGCCGCGGCGCACCGGCGGCCGAAGCGTCCCTGCACGCTGCCGCGGTTGACCTGCACGACACAGCCCGCTTCGCGCAGCTTCGCGATCCTCCCCGGCTCATGCTGGATGCAGGCGTACCGCTCCGGATGCGCGATGATCGGAACATACTGATGTTTCAGCATCTCCGCAAGAATGACTTCCATATCGTCCGCGCTGCCGTGGAACGGAAATTCGATCAGAAAATAGCGCGTTCCCGCAAGCGGGCACAGCATGCGCCGGCGGATGAGTTCCGTCACGTCCGGCGTTGCGAAGATCTCCATGCCCGGCAGCACGCGCAGCGGGATGCGCCGCCGGCGGAGCTCCTCGCAGAACGAGTCGAAAACTTCCTGCATCCGCATTGTGGAGTAATTCTCGAACCGTCCCCGCTGATTGGCGTGCGGCGTGGCCACCACGGTGCCGATCCCGTTTTCGACGGCAAGCTGCGCCATCTCGAGCGATTCCCGCATGGACTGCGAGCCGTCGTCGATCCCCGGCAGAATATGGCAGTGCAGGTCGATGAGACCCGCGCCCGGCCCCTTGTTCGTCGAATGCAATGGAATACCCCGTTTCCTTGATGGTCGTTCTGCTTTTTGTAGGCAAAAGAAGGCCGGCAGAGCAGGCCTTGAATAGATATTGTAACACATTTCAGGCTGTTCTTCAATGTACAGCTGTCACAATGATCGTCACAGAACCGCCCTTTTCCGAGGAAAATACCCAAATGAAGCAAAACCGTGCAAAAGAGCTTCTGACTCGTTTGCACGGTTGTAGTCGTCACTGACAGCGGTTTCATTTTACCATCTCTCAACGGTAAAATCAAATCCCGCACACAGCGAAACATGCTTCAAAATATACAAAAGATGCCTTGTTCCCGGCCGGCGAAAGATCGCGCTGCCGCGCCGAATCACGGAATGTAGTGCTCCCGCGTCCGGAAAAACAGGTCGGCGTCGGCGGCGATCATCTCCGGGCACTC
>CALXIU010000090.1 GCA_944388415.1 uncultured Ruthenibacterium sp.
CGCCCGCGCCTTCCCGCCTCGCATAGTCCCGCAGCCAGCCGAGCAGCCGGTGCCGGTTGTCGTAGTCGAGCGCGCTGTCCGGCTCGTCCAGCAACAGCAGCGGTGGGCGGCATAAAAGCGTGCGCGCGAACAGCACGAGCTGGCGCTGGCCTTCGCTGAGCGAGAGGACGTCCCGACCGGCCCACTCAGCCGCGCCGAGCGCTTCGAGCAGTTCCATCGCGCGGCGGCGGTGCGCCTCGCCCGGCCTTTGCAGCAGGCCCAGCACGGGGTTTGCGCCCATCAAGACGACGTCGAGCGCGCTGAGCGAGAGCGCGCAGGCGCTTCGCTGCGCGAGGTAGCCGACGCGCTGCGCGCGCTGGCGCTGCGGCAGCTTCCACAGGTCTTCTGATTCTAACATACACCCTCCGGTGGCGTCCGTCAAGCGGCACAGAGCCCGCAAAAGGGTGGATTTTCCGGACCCGTTCGCGCCGAGGAGGGCGCAGATCTCGCCGCGCGAGACGCAAAAGCTGACGCCGTGCAGCACCTGCCGCCGCCCATATCCGGCGCGCAGGTCTTCAACATGAAGAAGGTCAGGCATCGCTCTCCCCCTTTCTGCACATCAGCCAGAACAAAAACGGCGCGCCGATCAGCGACGTGATGATGCTGACGGGCACCTCGCTCGAGCCGATGCTGCGCGCGAGGATGTCGGCGCACAGCAGAAGCGCCCCGCCCACAAGGCCGGAGAGCACCGTCGTGGAGAAGCGGCTGCTGCGCGTCAGAAGACGCGCGATGTGCGGCGCGAGCAGACCGATGAACGAGATCAGGCCCGTGACGCTGACCACCGCGCCGGTGACGAGCGTCGCGAGCAAGAGCACGGCGCGGCGCATCACGCCGACGGGCACGCCAAGCATCCGCGCCTCGTCCTCACCGAGGCCGAGCAGCAGGATCTGGCGGTGCAGCAAAAACAGCCCGATCAGACCCGGCACGGCCAATGGGAGCACGCCGCCCATCTTTTGCAGCGTGACGTCCGCGAAGCTGCCCATCGTCCAGAACTCGATAGCGGCGAGCTGCCGCTCGGGGTCGGCCGTGAGCTTCATCAGCATCAGCAGCGACTGCGTGAGCGCGTTGACGGCGATGCCCGCGAGCACGATGCCCGTGACGCCCTGCCGACGGGCGAAGCCCGCCAGCGCGAGGACGATCAGCACCGCCGCCATGCCGCCCGCGAACGCGAGCAGCGCCGTGAGCGCCACGCCGCCGCCGAACAGCAAAATGGCCGCGGCCGCGCCGACCGACGCGCCCGACGACACGCCGATGATGTCCGGCGCGGCGAGCGGGTTTTGAAACACCGCCTGATACACGCTGCCCGCGACGCCGAGCGCGAAGCCCGCGAAGAGCGCCATGCACGTGCGCGGGACGCGCAGCGTGAGAAAGACGCGCCGGTCCATGCCGTCCGCGGCGAGCTGCGCCCAGTCGATGGGATAGCGGCCGACGGCCAGAGAAGCGGCAAAGGCAGCCCCCGTCAGAACGAGGGCTGCCGCAAAATAGATAGCAAGTGTTTTCGTGTGTTTCATCACTTCGTCAGCAGGGACGTGTCGATCTCGACACCGTAGAACTCCGCGTAGAACGCCGCCGCGTCGTCGCAGAACGTCTCAAACGAGTAGACGTCCTCATGCAGCACGGCCGCCACCCAGCGGCTGCCGAGCATCGCGCTCGGGACGGGCGAATCCCACGCCTCGAACGAGGACGGCATCGCGTAGACAGCGCCGTTCTTCACGGCGTCCAGCTCCGCGAGCTGCGCGTCGTTCATCAGGTCGTCCTTCGTGTAGTCGGCCTCCGGGACGATGACGATGACGTCGGGGTTCCACGCGAGCAGCTGCTCATAGGAGATCTCGGCCCAGTAGTCGTCCTCGAGCTCCGCCGCGACGTTCGCACCGCCGCCCAGCTCGATGAGCGTGTTCTGGTACATCTTCGCGCCGGCGGTGCTCAGGTAGCTGCTGTTGCCGGCGAGGTAGACCGTGGGACGCTCCGCGCCGTCGAGCAGAGCCGTCAGGTCGGCCTCCGTCTGCTCGTTGTAGGCGAGCAGCGCGTCGGCCTGCTCCGCCGCACCCGTGGCCACGCCGAGCATCGTGATCGTCTCGGTGAGAAGGTCCATGTCCTCGGGGTTCGCGAGCAGGACGGGGATCTCCAGCTCCTCCAGCGCGGCGACCGTGTCCTTCAGCTTGAGCGGCAGGACGACGAGGTCCGGCTCCAGCGCGGCGCAGCCCTCGAGGTCAAACTCCTTCGCGGTGCCGACGCTCGGCAGCTCCAGCAGCTCCGGCGCGGCGAGCGCGTAGATGGGGCGGCTGTCGGCCTTCGCCTCAATGCCGACGAGCTTGTCCTGCTGGCCCAGCGCGATGAGCATCGACGTCGTGATGTAGTAGCCGCTCACGAGCTTCTCGGGCTCGGACTCGATCGTGACCTCGCGGCCGGCGGCGTCCGTCACGGTGACGGGGAACGCGGCCTGCTCGGGCGCGGAGACGGACTTCGGCGCGGAGACGCTCGCGGCGGAAGACGGCTCGGAAGCGGGCGCGGCGGACGAGCTCTGGGCCGAACAGCCGATCATCGAAAGCGCCAGAAGCGCGCTGAGCGCCAGCGCCGCAAATCTCTTGTACATGGTGATTCCTCCTCAAAAGCGTTATACTTTTTTCAGTACAACGATAGTATCACATTTTCCCTTTTCCGTCAAGCCGTGCCGTGATATAAAAAAACGACCTGTCCGCCCGAGTGGGCGAACAAGCCGTCGCTTTTGGAATGGTTTTGGCCGGTGTCAGAACTGCGCGAGCGCGTCCGCGCCGAAGATCAGCAGGAAATCGTACGCGCCGAGCACGTCCACGCTCACGTCGTCCAGCTGTGTGCAGCTGCCGGGGTTTGACTTGAGCACGACGCGGCCGACGCCGCCCTCGATCAGCACCGGGAAGGGGTAGTCCTCCGCGTCGTTCGGCAAAAACCAGCAGTCGAACGCCTCGGACGGGTAGAGATATTCGGCGTCGCCCTCCATCGAGACGATGCGGTTGATCGCCAACTCCGGCCACCGGGCGGGGGTGAAGCCGCTGGAATACGTCAGCGCCGCGTCGAGGATCAGCGGGCGGTCCGTGACGTCGGACGTGAAGACGAGCTCGACCGACGCGTCGTCGAGACGGTTGACCTGCACGTCGATCTGCGCGTCGACGAGGTTGCTCTCCTCCGTCTTCTTGAGATAGCGCGCGTAGGAGTTGCGGAATTCATACCGGTAGTTCGGGATGAACTCGCGGTAGAAGAACCAGTTTGCGTTGCACACCCACGCCTCCCAGCGCGTGTAGTCGCGGCTGATGACGGAGACATAGTCGGGATCGGCCTCGCGGAACGCGTCGACGTAGTTCTGGCGCGCCTCATCGCCGAACACGTGGATGATGTAGTCCGAATAGGCGGGGTGGAATTCGCCGCGGATCGTCTCGACGGCCGAGGCGTACGTCGCGAACAGACTGCTGCCGTCGAGGCGGTCAACCGTCATGGCGAGGTCCGCGGCGAAGCTGGCGACGTTGCCGCCGAGGCCCTCCACCCAGTACTCGTTCGGCGCGTAGACGGTGAGGCGATGGCGCACGGAGCTGTAGGTGTAGAACGTGCCGACCAGCAGCGCCACCGCCGTCAGCACGCCGGTTGCGGCGCGGCCCGCGCGGAGGACGGCCTTCTGCGGCACGGTGACGCGGCGCAGAACGAAGCGGACGGCGAGCACCGCGCCCCACAGCATCGCGAAGACGAAATACTGCTCGAAGCCGTTGATGTACTCCTCCTCATACCCGTCCTTCAGGCAGTACAGATAGAGGGCGAAGAACGAAGCGGTGAGCCAGATGATGTGCGCCGTGACAAAAATGCTGCAATCGCTCTTGCGGAAAAAGACGACCAGCAGGGCGATGAACACGGCCAGCGCGAACAGGATCGGGACCACGGCGTCGCCGTTGAACGGCGGGAACTGCCACAGCGTCAGCGGCTTGCGGTCGTACATGATGTTGTCGTACCACCACAGGTTGCCCGACGTGGACATCGTGGCCTTGAGCCACGAGAGGAAATGCCCGCGCGCGATCGCCGTGGCCAGAAGGCACGCCGACGAGACGCTCGCGGCGATGTAGGCGAGGCAGCCGGGGATCACCTGTTTCCACTGGCGGCGCTTGACGAGCCACAGAAACAGGGCGAAGGAGCAGCCCATGTACGTCGCGACGCCGTAGTCGTTCGCCCAGAGCACCGCCAGCCCGGCGAACAGGCCGTTGATGGCGCAGCGCGCGTAGATGCCGCGCGCAAGGTACCAGCGCCCGAGCCTCGTCCCGCGCAGGCGGGCGGCGGCGAGGATGAGGACGGACAGCGCCGTGTACAAAATCGTCATGCGCAGCGGCCGGGAGGCATTGCCCATGATGTACAGCGGCACCACATGATCGAACACGGATTCCAGCAGCGACAGAAACGCCTGATAGCCGGGAACGCCGCTCAGGACGGGGAACGTGTAGAAAAAGTCGAACCCGTGCGTGAACAGTGCAAGGCACAGCGCCGTCGCCGCGCTGAACACCTTGTCGCGCACGAAGAGGAACACGAGGACCGTCACGATGAAAAAGCCGGCCATCGAGACGGTCACATGCGTGCAGAACACGCTGTTGGCGAAGGTGTTGCCGACCAGCGCCAGCAGCGCCGAATTCGTGAACAGAACCCCGTTGCCGAGCATGTTGAAAAAGTCGTAAAACGGGATCTGACCGTCCAGCAGACGGCGGAACATATTGTAGTGCTGGAAATCGCCGTTGATCGGCACGAAGGACACGTCGACCGTCTTGTTGAGCGCCACGCCGACGCTCAGCGCCGCGGCGCAGACGACCAGAAGCCAGAACGCGACCTCGCGGAGGATCCTGATCCGTTTTTCAGACGTCATGAGGCACATCCTCCCTCTTAGCATCCGCCGTGTGGAGCGGTATTCCCCTCTGCGCGAGCAGCAGGCGGACCATGTTGAGCTGGATCTCGAACTGCTGGCGCTGCTTCTGGCCGACCGTTTCAAGAATGAGCCCGCAGCTCCACAGCAAAAGCGCCGTGAGCGCGCCGAAGCCGCACGCGATGAGCGTCGGGAAGCGCGCGACGAGGTGCGTGCGGAAGAATTCGAGCAAAACGGGGATGAATTCCGCGACGGAGAGAAGCATCAGCACCGCGCCGAGGATTCCGAAGAAGAGCATCGGCCGGTAGTCGCGGAACAGCCGCGCCAGCGTGCTCAGAACGCGGAACCCGTCCGTGAACGTGCTCAGCTTGGAGCTGCTGCCCTCCGGCCTGTCGCGATAGGCCACCGGGATCGTCTCGATGTGAAAATTTTTATCCAGCGCGTGGATCGTCATTTCCGTCTCGATCTCAAAGCCCCTCGACAGGACGGGATACGTCTTGACGAACACGGGGCTGAACGCGCGGTAGCCCGTCATGATGTCCGTCAGACGGGCGTCGAAAATGCCGTTGACAAGCCCTCGAACGAGGCGGTTGCCAATGCCGTGGAACGGGCGCTTGTTCTCGGTGAAATACGTCGAGGACAGCCTGTCCCCGATGACCATGTCCGCGCCGCGCTCCTGCACCGCGCGAACCAGTTCCCGCGCGTACTCCGCGGGATACGTGTCATCCCCGTCCACCATCAGATAGCATGCGGCGTCGATCTCGCGGAACATAGAGCGGATCACATTGCCCTTTCCCTGCTGCGGCTCATAGCGCACGACAGCGCCCGCGCGCCGCGCGCACTCATCCGTTCCGTCGGTGGAGTTGTTGTCGTACACGTACACCACCGCCTCCGGCAGCGCTCTCCGGAAATCCGACACCACTTTTTCGATGGTCGCGCTTTCATTGTAGCATGGGATCAATACCGCAATTTCGTCCATCAAACGCTTCCTCCCGCTGCGGGGCCATTTCTTTTATCCCGTTTCGACCGTATTTTCTTCCGCATTGATTGTATTATATCGAAATCGGGCCGGGATTGCAACCGGCAGGCGCGCGCCGGTCAGCGGCCTGCGAGGGGCTTCTCAAAGCCGTATTCGCGCAGCAGCGGGCCGTCCGCGACGCTGTCCGTGTAGACTCCGGGCGCCTGTTCGAAGCCGCATTTTTGGTAAAAGGCGAGCGCGGGCGCGTTCGAGTCCACAACGAACAGGCGCAGCGTCCGCGCGCCCAGTTCTTTTGCAAGCGCGGCCGCGCTCTGGACCGCCTGCGCGCCAAGACCAGTCCGGGGCGCGCCGGACACGCCGAGCCGGTAGAGATACAGCGCCTTGCCGCCGTATTTCCATGCGATGCAGTTCTCTCCCCCGCTCTCCTCGAGCAGAGCAAACGCCGCCTGGATGTTTTCCTCATGCTCCAGCAGATAGAGACGCCCGAGCGCGATATCCTCGCACAGCGCTTCATACGGATACCGCTCGTTCCAGATATCAATGCCCTCGCGCGCCATCCGCGCGACGACCGTGCGGTACGCCTCTCTCAAACGCGGCAGATCCTGCGCCGCGGCAAGCCGGACCGTCATCCCTCTCCCCCCCCTGTTTTCGAAAAACCTTTGTGTTTCAGTGTAGCGCAGAGACCAGGCGCTGTCAAATGCGGCCGGGCGCGCCTGCGCGTTCATTTTTTTCGCTGCGCAGTCTGAGAAATGCGATATAATAAAAAAGATGAAATTGATTTCCGGACCTTTTGTGAAAACGTCCGGTGCGAAGAGGGGGAAGTTCATGGGTCATATCACATCCAAAAACGCGTACAAGAGCCTGGAGGAGCGCATCAACTGGTTCACGCAGGGCGCGCCCGCGTCTGAGACGTTCTACAAAATTTTGCAGGTGCTCTACACGGAGCCTGAGGCGCGGGCCGTCTCCCAGCTTCCGGTGCGCCCGTTCACGATCGCGCGCGCCGCGAAGATCTGGCACGTGTCCGAGGCGAAGGCGGAGAAAATGCTGGATCACCTGTGCGAAAAGGCGCTTCTGGTCGACTCCGAACACAACGGCGTGCGCCAGTTCGTCATGCCGCCTCCCATGGCGGGCTTCATCGAATTCGCGCTGATGCGCACGCGCGGCGACATCGACCAGAAATATCTGGCGGAACTGTATTATCAGTACATGAACGTGGAGGAGGACTTCGTCAAGGACCTGTTCTACGTCACGGAGACGAAGCTCGGCCGCGTGTACGTGCAGGAGCCCGTGCTGTCCAGCGCACAGATGAACCACATCCTCGACTACGAGCGCGCGATGCACATCGTCGAGGAGGCGGAGTACATCGGCCTCGGGCTGTGCTATTGCCGCCACAAGATGTACCACGCCGGACACCCGTGCGAGATCGACGCGCCGTGGGACGTGTGCCTCACGTTCGGCAATGTGGCGCGGTCGCTCGCGGAACACGGCGGCCACGCTCGGCTGATCTCAAAGGAGGAGGCTCTGGACGCGTTGCAGCGCTCGTACGACGCGAACCTCGTGCAGATCGGCGAGAACGTGCGCGAAAACCCTGCGTTCATCTGCAACTGCTGCGGCTGCTGCTGCGAGGCGTTGCAGGCGGCGCGCCGCTTCGCGCCCGTCCAGCCGGTGGAGACGACGAATTACATTCCGAAGGTCAAGGCGGAGACGTGCGTCGGGTGCGGCAAGTGCGCGAAGGTGTGCCCCGTGCACGCGATCAAGATCGTGGAAAATCAGGACACGCACGAGAAAAAAGCCGTCGTCAACGAAGAACTCTGCCTCGGCTGCGGCGTGTGCGCGCGCAACTGCCCGACGAAGGCCATCCGTCTGGAGCGGCGTCCGGTGCAGATCATCACGCCGGTCAACAGCACGCACCGCTTTGTATTGCAGGCGATCGAAAAGGGCACGCTGCAAAATCTGCTGTTCGACAATCAGGCGTTCGCGAGCCACCGCGCCATGGCGCAGATCTTCGGCTCGATCCTGAAGCTGCCGCCCATCAAGCAGGCGCTGGCGAGCAAGCAGTTCAAGTCTGTGTATCTGGACACGCTGCTGTCCAGCCACCTCAACAAAGAGCGCCAGAAAAAGGCGCAGGCCGCCGAAAAGGCCGCGAAGAAATAACGCAAGATGCAAAAGCGCGTGGACCCGGATGGGTTCCACGCGCTTGTTTTATTCCGATCTTGCCGCCGTTTCAATGTTCTGCAAAATGCCGATCGCTGAGGGCACATCCATTTGATCGTATAGGAAGGCCGTTCGCAAAAGAGCCTCCGGCACCATCGGATCGTATTTGTCGATCCTGGGCGTTTGCGTTTGCGGGAGCACCATGTCCGGATCGTCCGCATCAATGCGCAAGCCGCGGCAGCGGGACAGAAATTTGTCAGGACTGAGCCCGCTTGTGATGTGGAGGTAATAGCAGGAACCGGCCACGGCGTATATCTCAAGCGGTTGCTTCAATCCGCAGGAGAAAAGTCTGGCCATTGTCCTGATCTCTTTTGTTCCGCACCATGGGCAAAGGAAAAAGCTGTTTGCACCACAGGGCAGCACTTGGCTGTCGAGCAGTCCGTTTTCTCTCGCGTACGTTCGCGCCTCGGAAAGCAGCCGCTGTGCGTTTGGCTGCAAATAAACATATCTTGTATCTTCCTGCAGGACTTGTTTCATCCGCGCAACGATCTTACCATGGATGTCGCCGCCAGTTCCCGACCATGCGGGGATCCGGTCGCTTTTCGCGCGGGCAACATAGATCGTTTTTCGCTCTTCATCAATGGAAACGACTCGCCAGGACCGGCCCGCCAGAACAAAGACCTCATCCGTTGCGGGACAATTCGTCAGCGTGCCTACTTCCCCTTCTTTTGACATCACGTGATAAGTTTCCTCGTCGGAAAAAACGGCATAGAAGGAAAAATGATTTGTGATTTTTTCCCCCTTCAGCCCCACGATCAAACCGCCGCCCTCGATCCGCTGGATGTATTCCTCCCGCAGCAGATACCGCAGCAGGCTCTGGTATTCCCCCGCGGAAACGGTATCCCGGAACGCGGGGAGCAGCAACACGTTTCGGGCAAGTTCTGCCGGCGACAATTCCCCGCAGGCCATAAGCGTGCTCAGCGTTTGATGCGCCAGCAGGCTGAACGGCTTCTTTTTTGGGGTGAACGGCTCCACCCACCGCTCTTCAAGGTACAGCTGGACAATTGCAATCGAGCGGAGCAGATCCCATGGCAGCACCGCATAGGGGTTTTTATACGACGGTTTGTACAAATTCAGAAACATCATCCGTGACGTTCCGGTCCTGCGTCCGGAACGTCCAAGACGCTGAACAAAGCTGGAACAGGTGTAGGGCGCGCCGGTTTGGATCGTCAGATCCAGATCGCCGATGTCGATGCCCAATTCCAGAGTGAGGGTCGCGCCGGCAACCGTGGGCCCCGCATGATCTCTCAGAGCGTGTTCCGCCTCCTGGCGCAGCGCGGCAGACACGCTTCCGTGATGCACGTAAAATACATCCCGCTCGCCTCTCTGCTTTGCGATGTGTTTCATGTGTGCGATCGCGTCTTCTGCGCTTCCGCGGCTGTTTGTAAAAACCAGGCACTTTTTTGTATGGCAGTGCGCATACAAAAACTCGTAATATTTCTGAAGATCCCGCTCTGCCTGCTCCTCATCTTCCGCGACGGGAAAACTCTCTACGCACAGCGAGACCGTGCGCTTGTGGCTCGCGATGCCCACGGCCGTCGCCTCCGCAGAACTTCCCGCGGCAAGGTAAGCCATGGCAGGCCGGTAATCGTTCAACGTCGCGGACAGCCCGATCCTGCGCGGACGGCATCCGGCCAGTTTTTCAAGCCTCGCGATCAGGCACAGCACCTGAAGGCCCCGGTCCTCGCCCATCAGCGCATGGATCTCATCGATGACAATGAAGCGCAGATCCGAAAAAAGGCGGCGGGCATCTCCCGGGCGGCGCATCAGCAGCGCCTCAAGCGACTCAGGCGTGATCTGCAAGATCCCCCGCGCCGCCTGCAGCGCCTTTCTCTTGGTCGACTGCGAGATATCCCCGTGCCAGGGCCACACGGGGATCTCACGATCGTCCAGCAGCTCCTTCAGGCGCTCGAATTGATCGTTGATTAATGCTTTGAGCGGGCCGATGTACATGACCCCGACGGAAGCGGGCGGATCTTTCTCCAAAATCGTCAGGATCGGGAAAAACGCGGCTTCCGTCTTGCCGGAAGCCGTTCCGGAGGCAATGATCACATGCTTGCCGGTATCCAGAATGGCGTCGCAGGCTTCCACCTGCACTTCGCGCAGGTCCGTCCATTTTTTTCGGTAGATGTATTCTTGAATAAAGGGAGCATACCGCTCGAACGCACTGTTGCTCATATGTCAAATTCGGCGAACAGATTTTCTGCCGCATCGTCAATTTGTTCCGGGTCTTTTTCCGCGCTCTTGACCTGAAATTCCTGTGCTCGGATCAATCCCTCGAATGTGGCGTCCGGATTTTGGTGAAGGATATTCAGCAGCCCCAGGAAATCCCTCGTCACCTCACGGGGGGTCAGCAGCTGATCGGCCCCCAAGCGCGTGAATACCATGTTCAGGAACGAGGTCAGTTCGTCCGCCCCGAGATCGCACTCGTAATCATAATAGGAGGCGTGCAGCTGGCACAGGCGCTCAAGCAGCAGATAGATCTCCTCCGATGACAGCTGATCTAATTTTATGACAGGGCTTGTGCGGTCCACAAAGCCCTGAGCGCTGAACCGATTGTCCGAAAGGCGCGAGCGGAGGGCTTCATAGCTGAACAATCCTCTGCGCTCATCGTAGATAAATTGCGGGGTCCCGCTCATAAACACCCCGATATAGCGCGCCTTGCCTTGCATCGTATCGTTGAAAATGGTCAGGACTTTTTCGTAATTACTGTCCCGCGCCTGCTTGTGTGTGATCTTATAGAGATTCACGCCTTCGTCAAGGAAGACCAGTAAGCCTTTATAACCGGCCTTGTGGACAAACAGAGCGAACAGCTTCAAAAAATCATACCAGTTCTGATCGTCGATCACGCTGTCAACGGGCAGGTCCCGGCGCGCCTCCGTTTTGTTCGCGTATTCGCCGCGGATCCAGCGAAGCGCCGCCTGTTTCAGGCCATCGTCGCCGGTTTTCATCCCTCTCCAGTAAGCGTCAAGGACCGCGGCGAATGCGAAGCCGTAGGCCATTTCGGACAATTCCGAGAGCACCTCGGCGATACCTGCGCTGACGGCGTCAACGAGCGCCGCGTCTCCGGGTTTCAGGCCGTTTTGCCTTGCGATGCTCGACTGCATCGCGGAGATCCATTTTTGCAGGATGGATTCCAATGCGCCGCCCTCCGGGCGCGTGCGTGTGGACAGGTGCTGCATCAGTTCTTTGTATGTTGCCAGCCCCTGCCCTTTCGTTCCGGTGAGACGGCGCTCCGGAGATAGATCTGCATCCATGACCACAAAAGAACGCTCCATTGCGTTGTTGCGGATCATTTGCAGCAGAAAGCTTTTTCCGCTGCCGTATTGTCCACACACAAAGCGAAAAGCGGCTCCCCCGTCCTCCACCGTGGACAGGTCCTGCAAAAAGGCGTTCACCTCCGGTTGTCTGCCGACTGCGATATGACGCAGCCCGATCCTCGGGACAACACCTGCCGTCAAGGAATTGATCAGGGCTGCCGCCTCACGGCGATTGATCGTTGCTGCCATTACTCTCCCCCCAGTTGTTCCGCGGCGCGCTTCAGGTCATCGGCATATTGCTCCAGAACAGCCGGCGCGCCGTCAAATGTGTCGATCAAAATATCATCCAGAAACTGTGTTGCCGCATCGTTGATCTCATCGATCAGGAGCTCAGGCATGGACATCGCTTCTTCCGCCAGCTCTGTCAGTTTTTCCTGCGGATCGCCGGAACACAGAACCGCCCGCAGGGCTTGTCTTTGAAGGTCCGTCAATGCTTCCCAAAATTGTCTCAGTTCTTCCGTCAAACCGGTTTCATCCAGTTGAGCGCCGCGCGTCTCCGTCTCCGCCGCCGGCCCCTGCTGCGCGGCAGGTTCCGGCTCCGGCGTATTTTCATATTGCATTTCATCCTCTGCCACTTCCAGAGCGTCCCGCACAGCATCGGACTGCGCTCGCAGGCTCGCAATGCTGTCAAAGTCCAGTTTGATCTCAACTTGTTTTGGCGGCGCTTTTTCCGTCTTCTTCGGCGTATATTCTTTCTTCAAAAAGCTTTCTATCAATCTGGATAATTCGGGCTCCAGTTCTATTCCGCGCAGCCGTCCCCGGTACCCGTATAAGCTTCGGAGAACATTTTCACTGTAGCGCACAAGTTGATTCACATAATTTCGCAATTTTTCGTTCTCGCTGTATGCCTTTACAGAGAGGAACACTCGCTCATTGGCCTCCGGGCAGATCGCGCTTTGAAACATATAATAGCGCTGTTTTCTGGGGCGCTTGGGACCATACACAGCAAAGATCCCTCGGCCTTTCTCCTTGAGCAGCACCGCGTCCGCCAGAGCCACCACTCTTGGGACGGCCTCTTGCATCAACTGCTGATGGCCGTCTTGATAAAATCTACTGTCCGTCACCGGATAATCGCACAGAGAACAAATGAGAGGGAACGGCAGCCGCAGCGGTTTCTCGTCGCTGTGCCGGTCCAGCAGGAGGTCTCTGGCCGCAGCCTGACCCGGCAACGGCAGATCGCATCGTTCCGGCATCGTAAAATCAAGCTGATACTGCCTCGCAAAATCAAAGATCCACCCAACAAGATACTGGTCCAGCTTGGGGAAGCGCTCCCGATAAGACATCCAGAGGGACCTCAGCTGGCGGTATCCGTCGGGCGCTTGCGTCCACCCGCAGCCGCTCAAAAGCTCGTAAGTGTGCACAAAAATGTAGGAAAGGTCCGTATCCGGATATTCGCCCTTCCGGACCTGCGCGCGCCAATAAAAATACCACGCGCGCTGGCGGCGGTCCATGCTGTCATAAGTCGGCCCGTACTGCGTGAAGGGGACGAACTCTGCCTTTTGCCCGACCACATCAGCATAAAGCCGCATCTCGCTGAAAAATTTTGCGGAAGGATCGCGGAAATATGATCTTGCGGTATAGAGCGGCGCTTCATTGTTTACCGCTTCTGTTTCTGAAAGCCCGGCAGAAACAGACGGCTTTTCGCAAAAGGCATCTTGCGCTGACGGCCTCGCCGGGATCTCCTGCCGTTTCTCCGGAGCGCCGGGGACCTCGATCTCAGAGAACAAAGCAGGGGGTTCTGCGGCCTGTTGGGGGGCTTCGGAGGCCTCCGGCGCCTCGCTTGTTTCCGCGGGCTGCGGCCTCAGATCGAACTCTTGTTTCCCGCGCCCCGGGAACGGGATGATGTGTCCCTCACGATCGGGAAACATGCCTGCCGCCGCCAAGATCACATCCACGATCCAGCCGATCCCACCCCCTCCAAACGTGAAAAGGTAAAGAATCCCCGTCGCTTTTTTCCCGGTGTAGAAGCGATGCGCGCCAAGCGTTCCGAGGAAAGCCGCCAGCAAAAGTGTGATCCAATACGATTTTTCCGAATAGCGGGTCTCTGCTTTGCCCGCTTTTGCGCGCCGCGTCTGGGCGAGCGTGCCGGCAGGGATGAGAAACATAACAGAAAAAAGGAGATAACAGCCAATGAGGGCTGCAATATCCGAAACAATGTTTTCTTTGGGACTTCCCTCTAAAAAAGAAACCGTGATCAGCGCACACAGGAACAGCCAGATCGCCAGAAAGACACGGCTTGCCGGCCCGGAAGATCGAACAAAATTTTTTATGCTCTCCATCATTGCATTTCTCCGGAAGGAACGTCGGGTACAGAAAATCAAATTCAGGGATGTCATCCACACCTCGATGCAGCGCTTTGCAGACGCGTTCAATGCCATCCGTTGAATCGAGCAGTTTCACTCAGTGTATCATGTTTTCGCGAAAAGCTCAATTCTCATTTGGCCCGAAGGTCTTAACATTCTGATGAAGCGCATAAGGCCCCTCCGCCGGCTTTTTCCTCTTGACGCACAAAAAAGAGAGCCAACTGACCCATCAGGATCCGTTCGCTCTCTTTTTATCAATCGTGAAAAAGTGTTGCCGCGAGTCATTTTTCAGCCGTCAAAACCGCTTGGCTGCGCGGCTTTTCAGCCTTTGAGATCACTCAAATTCGATCGTTGCGGGAGGCTTTCCCGTGCAGTCGTAGAGGACGCGGTTGACGTGCGGGACCTCGTTGACGATGCGGCTGGTGACGGTGGCGAGCACGTCCCACGGCAGCTGCGCGGACTCGGCTGTCATGAAGTCGGTCGTGAGCACGGCGCGCAGCGCGACGGCGTAGTCGTACGTGCGCTCGTCGCCCATGACGCCGACGCTGCGCATGTTCGTCAGCGCGGCGAAATACTGGCCGAGGCCCTTGTCCGCACCTGCTTTCGCGATCTCCTCGCGGTAGATGGCGTCAGCCTCCTGCACCATCTTCACCTTCTCCGGCGTCACCTCGCCGACGATGCGGACGGCAAGGCCGGGGCCCGGGAACGGCTGGCGGCTGACGAGCACCTCGGGGATGCCCAGCTCGCGGCCGGCGGCGCGCACCTCGTCCTTGAACAGGTCGCGCAGCGGCTCGACGATCTCCTTGAAGTCGACACAGTCGGGCAGGCCGCCGACGTTGTGATGGCTCTTGATGACGGCGCTCTCGCCCCCGAGGCCGCTCTCGACGACGTCGGGGTAGATCGTGCCCTGCACGAGGAAGTCGACCGCGCCGAACTTCTTCGCCTCTTCCTCAAAGACGCGGATGAACTCCTCGCCGATGATCTTGCGCTTTTTCTCCGGCTCCTCGACGCCCGCAAGCTTGTCGTAGAAGCGCTGCTGCGCGTTGACGCGGATGAAGTTCAGGTCATACGCGCCGTTCGGGCCGAAGACCGCTTCGACCTCATCGCCCTCGTCCTTGCGCAGAAGGCCGTGGTCAACGAAAACGCACGTCAGCTGCTTGCCGACAGCGCGGGACAGCAGCACCGCCGCGACGGACGAGTCAACGCCGCCGGACAGCGCGCACAGCACGCGGCCGGACCCGATGCGCTCGCGCAGCGCTCGGACGGAGGTCTCGACGAACGAGTCCATCTTCCAGTCGCCCTTGCAGCCGCACACGTTGTACACGAAGTTCGAGAGCATCTTCGAGCCCTCCTGCGTGTGGAGCACCTCGGGGTGGAACTGCACGAGGTACAGCCCGCGAGACACATCCTGCGCGGCCGCGACCGGGCAGTTGTCCGTGTGCGCGCAGACGGTGAAACCGGGCGCGGGCTCTGCGATGTAATCGTTGTGGCTCATCCAGCAGACAGTCGTCTCGCTGACGTTCTGGAACAGAGCGCTCGCCGTGTCGACGTGCACTTCTGTTTTGCCGTATTCGCGCTCGGGCGCGTGCGCAACGCGGCCGCCGAGCAGATGGCTCATCAGCTGCGCGCCGTAGCAGATGCCGAGCACCGGGATGCCGAATTCAAAGATGGACTTGTCGATCGTCGGCGAGTCCGGCAGATAGACGCTGTTCGGGCCGCCCGTCAGGATCAGGCCCACGGGTTTTTTCTCGCGGATGGCGTCGAGCGCCTTCGTGTACGAGACGATCTCCGTATAGACATGGTTTTCCCGCACGCGGCGGGCGATGAGCTGATTGTATTGGCCGCCGAAGTCGACGACGAGCACAAGTTCAGACATTCTTTCCTTCCCTCCCATGAAAATTGCAACGGTAACAGTATACCACATCACGGCGTGAATTTCAGCATGTTTGCGCTCTTATTCCGCCCGTTTTCACCGCCCGCACCGCGCGCAGAAGCATATCGGCCGCGAGCGCGGCGAACACGGCCAGCTGCACGGCGGCACAGACGCGCAGAAGCAGCGCGCACAGGGACGCGGCGGACGGCCCGCTCGCTTCGCTGAACAACGTGACGAACTGGTTCAGGCACACGGAGCACCCGAGGACGACCGTGACGAAGCCGTACAGGCGGCGGGACGTCAGCGCCCACGACAGAGCGGCGAACGCGACAGACGGCATCAGATACCGCTCGTGCATCCGTGTGGTGAACAGAAAGACAGCCGTCCAGTAGAGGAGCGCCGTCTCGCAGAGCCGGTTCGGGTTGCGGCGCAGCAGCCGCAGCGCGACGTCGCCCGCCAGCAGAAGCGCGGCGCACCCCCAGATCACACGGTTGACGGATGAGAACGGGAACAGCCCCATCGCGTACGACGAATCGTCAAGGCCGTTGAGCGCGCGGCCGAACGCGTAGAGATTCCCCGCGTTCAGATGCACGGCGCCGTATTTGTTGAAGCCGCCGAGGTAGATGTCCAGCGGCAGCGTCCAGCCGCTGCGCAGCATGAACGGGAGCCACACGAGCGCGCCGAGCGCGCCGCCGGCCGCGAGGCCCGCGATCCTGCGCCTGAATGGCGCAGATACAAACAGCAGGCCGATCAGCAGAACCGGCGCGAAATACGCCATCTGCAATTTCGACAGGCAGCCGAGCGAGAACGCAAGGCAGGCCGAGACGGGACGGTTTTGTGTGAGACTGAGCAGCATCCAGAGCAGGAAAAAGCACAGCACCGTGTCCGTCTGCCCCCAGAAGGCGCAATTGTAGATCGCGGCAGGGTTGACAGCCCAAAACACCGCTGCCGCCCACGCCGCGCGCGACCCGTTTTTGCGCGCGTGCGCGGCGAGCAGCGCAACAGTCGCAACGTCAAACGCGACCGGGATGCTTTTGAGCAACAGCATTTCCGCGACGGTGTTCCCCGCCCCGACGGCGCGCGACAGCGCCCTGCCGAGCATCGCGAACAACGACGGGATCAGCGGCGGATAATCCAGATAGAAAAGGCCCAACTTCTGTCCGTACAGGCCGAACAGATCCTGCGCGCCGTACAGCGCCCATTGCAAATGATAGGACTCAATGTCAAATGCATTGTAGTACAGGGCTGCGGGCACAAGGCGAACCAGTGCCGCCGCGAGCAAAAGCAGAATGACTTTTCGTTTCACGGGACACTTCCTCTCCGCGCGCGGCGCAGTATAAAAAGAGCTTCCGCCCCACGCGGGAGCGGAAGCCTTTGGGTAAGCAGATTACTCGTTGATCTTCGTGACAACGCCGGAGCCAACGGTGCGGCCGCCCTCGCGGATAGCGAAGCGGAGGCCTTCCTCGATGGCGATCGGGGTGATCAGCTCAACGTCCATCGTGACGTTGTCGCCGGGCATGCACATCTCAGTGCCTTCGGGCAGGGAGATGACACCGGTAACGTCCGTCGTGCGGAAATAGAACTGCGGGCGATAGTTGTTGAAGAACGGAGTGTGACGGCCGCCCTCTTCCTTCTTCAGGATGTAGACCTGGCCGGAGAACTTCGTGTGCGGGTGGATCGTGTTCGGCTTCGCGATGACCTGGCCGCGCTCGATGTCAGAGCGCTGCACGCCACGGAGCAGAGCGCCGACGTTGTCGCCAGCCTCAGCAAAGTCAAGCAGCTTGCGGAACATCTCCAGACCGGTGATGACGGTCTTCATCTTCTCGTCCTTCAGACCGACAATCTCAACTTCCTCGCCGACCTTGACGGTGCCGCGCTCAACACGACCGGTGGCAACAGTGCCGCGGCCGGTGATCGTGAAGACGTCCTCAACAGGCATCAGGAAAGGCAGGTCAGCCTTGCGGTCCGGCGTCGGGATATAGGAGTCGACAGCGTCCATCAGCTCGAGGATGCAGGCATACTCAGGAGCGTTGATGTCGTTGGAGCTGGACTCCAGGACAGCCAGAGCGGAGCCCTTGACGATCGGGGTGTCGTCGCCGGGGACCTCGTACTCGTTCAGCAGGTCACGGACTTCCATCTCGACGAGATCGAGGATCTCGGGATCGTCGACCTGGTCGACCTTGTTCATGAACACAACAATGTAGGGAACGCCGACCTGACGGGACAGCAGGATGTGCTCACGGGTCTGGGGCATGGGGCCGTCAGCAGAGGAAACGACCAGGATCGCGCCGTCCATCTGAGCAGCGCCGGTGATCATGTTCTTGACATAGTCGGCGTGGCCCGGGCAGTCAACGTGCGCATAGTGACGGTTGTCGGTCTCATACTCGACGTGCGCCGTGTTGATCGTGCTGCCGCGCTCGCGCTCCTCGGGAGCCTTATCGATGTTGGCATAATCGGTGAACTCAGCGTCGCCCTTCAGCGCGAGCACCTTCGTGATCGCAGCGGTCAGCGTGGTCTTGCCGTGGTCAACGTGGCCGATGGTGCCGATGTTGACGTGCGGCTTGTTGCGCTCAAATTTAGCTTTAGCCATTGGATTTGTCCTCCTTTGTATTTGTGGCCTTTCTTAAGGCCATTGTACTAAAAGCGCTTGGAAAAATCAAGTGTTTCTTTGGTGAAGAAGCACGTTGGATCAGTCTTCCTTCTTGGCGCGGCCGGCCATGATGCTCTCGGCAATGCTCTTGGGCACTTCCGTGTAGTGGCTGGGCTCCATGGAGTACTGACCACGGCCCTGCGTCTTGGAGCGCAGGTCCGTCGCGTAACCGAACATGTTGGACAGCGGGACCAACGCGTTGATCTGCTGCGAGCCGCTGCGGGCTTCCATGCCCTGGATCTGGCCGCGGCGGGCGTTCAGGTCGCCGATGACGTCGCCCATGTACTCCTCGGGGACCACAACAGCGACTTTCATGATCGGCTCAAGGATGACGGGATCGGCGCGGCGCATCGCCTCTTTGAAGGCCATGGAGCCGGCGATCTTAAACGCCATTTCAGAGGAGTCGACCTCGTGATAGGAGCCGTCATACAGCGTGACCTTGACATCCACAACGGGATAGCCGGCCAGAACACCGGCCTGCATCGCACCCTGAATGCCCTGATCGATCGGAGCGATGAACTCCTTGGGGATCGCGCCGCCGACGATGGCGTTGATGAACTCGTAGCCCTTGCCGGTCTCGTTCGGCTCGATCTTGATCTTGACGTGACCGTACTGGCCCTTACCGCCGGACTGACGCGCATACTTTGTGTCCTGATCGGCCATGCGGCGGATCGTCTCACGATACGCGACCTGCGGAGCGCCGACGTTCGCCTCGACCTTGAACTCGCGGAGCAGGCGGTCGACGATGATCTCGAGGTGCAGCTCGCCCATGCCGGCGATGATGGTCTGACCCGTCTCCTCGTCGGTGTAGGTGCGGAACGTGGGGTCCTCCTCAGCGAGCTTCGCCAGAGCGATGCCCATCTTCTCCTGGCCCGCCTTCGTCTTCGGCTCGATGGCGACGCGGATAACAGGCTCGGGGAACTCCATGCTCTCCAGGATGATCGGGTGCTTCTCGTCGCAGAGCGTGTCGCCCGTCGTCGTGTTCTTCAGACCGACGGCCGCGGCGATGTCGCCCGCGTAGCAGATAGGGATATCCTGGCGGTGGTTGGCGTGCATCTGCAGGATGCGGCCCATGCGCTCACGGTTGTCCTTGACGGAGTTGTACACCGTTGTGCCGGCCTCGACCGTGCCGGAGTACACGCGGAAGAAGCAGAGCTTGCCGACGAACGGGTCGGTAGCGATCTTGAACGCGAGCGCGGCGAAGGGAGCGTCGTCGGACGACGGACGGGATTCCTCCTCCTCCGTCTCCGGATTGACGCCCTTGATGTCCTCGATGTCCGTCGGAGCGGGCATGTAGTCCACAATGGCGTCGAGCAGCTTCTGCACGCCCTTGTTCTTGTAGGAAGTACCGCACGTGACGGGGACGACCGTGTTCGCGATCGTCTCCTTGCGCAGGGCGGCCTTGATCTCGGGGATCGTCAGCTCCTCGCCGTCGAGGTACTTCATCATCAGCTCCTCGTCGCTCTCGGCGACGGTCTCGATGAGCTGATCGTGGTACTTCTGGCAGATCTCCTCCATGTCCGCGGGGATGTCCTCGACGCGGATGTCCTTGCCGAGATCGTCATAGTACACATAGGCTTTCATTTCCAGCAGGTCGACGAGGCCCTTGAAGGTCTCCTCTTTGCCGATCGGCAGCTGGATGGGAACAGCGTTGGCCTTCAGACGGTCGTGGATCATATCCAGCACGTGGTAGAAGTCCGCGCCCATGATGTCCATCTTGTTGACGTAGATCATACGGGGGACGTGATACTTCGTCGCCTGGTGCCAGACAGTCTCAGACTGCGGCTCAACACCGCCCTTGGCGCACATGACCGTCACGGAGCCGTCGAGAACACGCAGAGAGCGCTCGACCTCGACCGTGAAGTCCACGTGGCCCGGGGTGTCGATGATGTTGATGCGGTGTCTGAACTTCTTCGCCTTCGCCGGGTCGTTCTGAAACTCGGTGTGGCTCCAGTAGCAGGTGGTGGCGGCAGACGTGATCGTGATGCCGCGCTCCTGCTCCTGCGCCATCCAGTCCATCGTCGCGGCGCCGTCGTGCGTCTCACCGATCTTGTGGTTGATACCGGTGTAGAACAGGATGCGCTCGGTCGTGGTGGTCTTGCCGGCGTCGATGTGAGCCATAATGCCGATGTTTCTGGTCATTTCCAGAGAAACGTCTCTTGGCATAGTTTCCTCCTAACAGTTCGACACGCGAATCAATATCTGTAGTGCGCGAACGCCTTGTTGGCCTCGGCCATCTTGTGCGTATCCTCGCGCTTCTTGCAGGCATTGCCGTTGCCGTTCACGGCGTCCATGATCTCGCCGGCCAGGCGCTCGCACATGGTGCGCTCGCTGCGCGCGCGGGAATAGGTGGTCAGCCAGCGCAGGCCCAAGGTCTCGCGGCGCGCGGGGCGCACCTCCATGGGAACCTGGTAGTTGGCGCCGCCCACGCGGCGTGTTTTGCACTCCAGCACAGGCATGATGTTCTCCAGGGCTTTTTCAAAGCTCTCCAGCGCATCGTTGCCGGTTTTCTCTTTTACGATGTCGAACGCATCGTACACGATCTTCTGCGCCACGCCCTTCTTGCCGTCATACATGATGTTGTTGATCAGGCGCGTCACCATCTTGGAATTGTAGATGGGATCGGGCA
>CALXIU010000091.1 GCA_944388415.1 uncultured Ruthenibacterium sp.
AGGGGCTCGACGGCGGAGAGATCGGCCTGCGCGTGCGCACCGCGAACCCCGCCGACGCGCCCGCCGCGGCGGCGGAGCTGGCGAAGGCCCGCTTCTCCGTGCCTCTCGCCCCCACCGCGGAGGGCGAGACGCTGCGCGAGCTGGCCGCGCTGCGCGCCGAGGGCGACACGCTGTGGTTCACGCTCGACGCCGACGTGTGCGAACAGGCCGAGCGCTTCGTGCTCTGCGCGCGCGCGGACGGGCCGTCCGGCATTGCGCTCACCGGCGCGCAGCTGGTGTTTGCGCGCGCGGACCTCGCGCCCGACGAGGTCTACCGAGGCGGCGTCACGCAGCAGCCGGGCCGGTTCGAGCCGTTTGGAAAGCCGCTCGAGCTGTACGCCGAGTGCGGCATCGAGTCCCGCGCGGTGTTCGGCCGCCCGGGCGCGGACGTCACGATGGAATTTGACCTCGACTTCGAGACGCTCGAGCAGACGCTGCCCGAGGTGGAGCTTGACGTCGACTACAAGGTCATCATGAAGAAGACAAAGCCCGTCCCGCGTCCCGAGACGCGCGACGTCCAGCCCGACTACGTGCTCGTGGAGTATCTTTCCACGCGCGGCTGGAAGCGCCTGCTGCCCGACGAGAACGCGGCGCTTTTGTTCAACGGCTCCGCGCAGGGCCACGTGACGCTGAACTTCCGCTGCCCCGCCGACATGATCCCCGCCGCGCAGATGGCGGGCGACTACCGCCTGCGCCTGCGGATGCTGCGCGCCGACGGGCTGTACCAGCTGCCGCTGCGCCAGCACGTCCCGGTCATCTCCGGCCTGCGCTTTTCGTACACGTACGCCGAAAATCCCCTCGCGCCCACACAGGCCGTCACGGTGAACAATTTCGTCCCGCGCGACCTCACGGAGCTGTGGCTGCGCGGACGCGCGGCGCATCTGTTCGTCACCGCCGAGCAGCCGGGCTCGTGCCTGTATCTGGGCTTCAACGCGTCGCCCGAGGGCAGCCCACTGAGCCTCTACTTCGAGGTGGAGAACAACGAGGACCTGCCGCTCGACTACTCGATGGAATACCTCTCGCCGTCAGGCTTCGTCCCGGCGCAGACGGCGGACGCGACCGGCGGGCTGCGCTACTCGGGCACGATGCTCGTGCTCGTCCCGGCGGACGCGAAGCGCGAGACGCGCTACGGCGCCGACCGCTTCTGGCTGCGCCTGCGCTGCGCGGACCTCGGCGGCCGCCCCGGCCTGCCCGTCATCCGCGGCATGGACGTCAACGTCGTGCGCGTCACGAACCGCAGCACCCGCACCGAGGAGTTCTACGTCGACGACCCCCGCGCCGCGGTCACGTTCCGCCTCGCGGAGCAGCGCGTCCTGACGGCGCGCGTCTTCGTCAACGAGGCCGACCCCGCCGAGCCCGGCGACCGCTGGGTCGAGTGGGAGCGGCGCGTCTACGCCTCGCAGCGCGGCCGGTTCTATGAGCTGGACGCCGAGGCGGGCACGGTCTCGTTCGACAAAAACACGTTCTCCGTGTACGCCCCGCCCGAGGGCGCGGCGGCGGTGCGCGTGGAATACCAGAGCTACCACGGCGCGCGCGGCAACGTCGCGGCGGGCGCCATCCGCACGATGGCGCAGCCCGTGCGCTTCATCGCGTCGGTCGAGAACACGATGGCCGCGTTCGGCGGCGTCGCCGACACGGGCGAGGAGGCGGCCGCGAGGCGCGTGTCCGATTTGCTGCGCACGCGCGGCCGCGCCGTCAGCGAGCGCGATTACTTCGACATCATCGCCCAGCTCGGCTGCGGCGTCCGCCAGATCAAGTGCCGCAGCGGCGTCGGCCGCACCGGCGAGCCCGCGCCCGACACCGTGACGGTGGCGCTTCTGATCGACGAATACGAAAAGGGAAGCCACATCTTCTCGACCGTCAAGGACGCGGTGTACGACGCGCTGACGAAGGCGGGCGGCCTCGTGCCGCTGGGCAAGACGCTCGTGCTGTGCCAGCCGCAGTTCGTGCGCTTCTCCGTCAGCCTGTGGATCCGCTGCGGCGCGATGGAGGACGTCTACGACGCGCAGCGCGCCGCCGAGGCGAGCATCCGCGCCTTCCTCGATCCGCTCACGGGCGGCTTCGACGGCCGCGGCTGGAAGATCGGTGTGCTGCCCACGGCCCAGCAGCTGCTGGCGTATCTGAAACTGCGCGACGCGTCGCTGATCGTGGAGCGCATGGCGATGGTGGCCCGCGTCGGCGGGCAGGACCACGCCGTCGACGAGGACTTCCTCGCGCGGATGAAAAATCCGTTTGTGATGGCGGTCAACGGCGCGCACACCGTGTACGCGCGGATCGTCTGACTTTGACTACACGGGCAAGGCCCGGAGGTGACTTATGCTGCAAGTACCGCGCCTTGATGGCGACGATTACGAATCCATCTTTCAGCGCGCGCGGGCGCGCATCCCGGCGCTGACCTCGGAGTGGACGAACTTCAACGCCGCCGACCCCGGTATCACGACGCTGCAAACCTTCGCGTGGCTGTTCGATACCTTACATTATTATATGAACGCCGCGGGCGAGGTGCACCGGCTGAAATATCTCAAGCTGCTGGGCATCCGCCCCGAGCAGCGGCCCGCCGAATGCGTGCTCGCGTTCGAGGGCGAGGGCGTGCTGGACGTGCCCGCGGGCACGCGCGTCTGGGCCGGGGACATCCCGTTCGAGACGGCCGAACCGCTCGGCGTGCGCGCCAACCGCATGACCTCCGCGTGGCTGCACCGCGGCGGAAAAGCCGCCGACCTGACGCACCGCGCGGGCGTCGACGGCGGCTTCGCGCCGCTGTTCGCTCCGGGCGGCGCTCCGGGCGAGTGGCTCGCGCTGGGCTTTGAGCATCCGCTCGACGCGCGCACGAGGCTGTATCTGGAGATCGCGGCCGAGCCGCGCACGCCGTTCGACGGCAGCTTCGCGCTGGCGCAGCTGGCGTGGGAGTTCTTCGACGGCGATGCCTGGCGCGAGGCGCGTGTTGTGAGCGATGAGACGTGCGGGCTTTTGCGCAGCGGCTTCGTGGCGCTGGAGCTCGACCGCCCGCACGCGGCCGGTGAGCCGGACGGGATGCCGCGCGCGCACTATGTGCGCTGCCGCACGCTGGTGAACGAATACGACGTCACACCGCGCCTCGGCCGCGTGCTGCCGTGCTGCGTGACGGCGCGCCAGACGCAGACATGGGCCCGCGTCTGGCAGGGGATGTTCGACGGCTCCGGCGTCATTGAGCCGGAGTGCCGCGCGCGCCCGGGTGACGACGCGGCCGTGTACGCGCGCGCCGCGAACGAGGAGACATACCGCGCCGTGTGCGGCCTGACCGTGCAGAGCGCGGGCCGGCCCCGCATCGCGCTGCCGGAGCAGGGGCGTCCCGACGCGGGCGAGGAGGCGCTCGTCATCACGGTGTCGCCGCAGGCGGCGGACGCCGTGCGCCTCGGGCGCACGGACGGCTGCTCGAATCAGGCGCTCGGCATCGACGCCGAGAACCTCAGCGCGCTGCGCCTCGCGCTCGTGCGCGAGGAGGGCGGCGTCATGCGCCTCCAGCTGTGGGACCGCTGCGAGGACCTGCTCGAGGCCGGCTGGGACGACTGCGTGTTCCGCCTCGACGAGGCCGAGCGCAAGATCGTGTTCGGCGACAGCCTGCACGGACGCCGGCCGGACGCCGGCTGGGACGTGTACGCCGTCCACATGGAGACGTCGCGGTTCGACGGCGGCAACGTGCTGGCGGGCAGCGCCGCGCGCCTCGAGGATGAGGCGCCGGGCGTGACGCGCGTGTTCAACCCCGCCGCCGCCGTTGGCGGCTGCCGCCGCAAGACGTCCGCCGAGCTTCAGAGCGAGCTGGACAACATGATGAGCGCGTCGACGCGCGCCGTCAACGAGGAGGACTACCGCGCCATCGCGCTGGCGACGCCGGGCCTGATGCTCGACAGCGTCGCCGTCATCCCGATGAAGGAGTACTGCGCGACGTATCCCGTCCCGTTTTCGCCCAACACCGTCGTCGTGGCGGTGAAGCCGCGCGGCACGTCGCGCACGCCGCGCCTGAGCGAGGCCTACCGCCGCGCGGTGGCCGCGCAGCTCGAGGGCCGCCGCCTTCTCGCCACCGAGGTGCGCGTCGTGGGCGCGCGGTACGTGGGCGTCAGCGTCTACGGCCGCGTCCGGCTGCGCCCGGGCGCCGAGAACGGCCGCGCGCAGGTCGAGCAGGCCATCCGCGCGATGGCCGAGACGGTGAACACCGGCGAGTACGGCCGCTCGGTCGACTACGGCCGCCTGTTCTCAGCGCTGGAACTTGTGCCCGCCGTGCAGAGCGTCGAACAGCTGTCGATGGAATACGTCGGCCGGGGCGGCGGCAAGAACGAGCACGGCGACATCACCGCCGGGCCGGACAGCCTGACCTACGTCCGCGAGATCGGCATCGAATACATCTGAAAAGGGGGCGTGCCGCGTGAAGCAGCCGCTGAAACAAGTACATTTTTACCGCCGCGCCCTCGCCGCGGGCCGCGCGCAGGGGTTTGAGTTCGACGACGGCCTGTGCCTGCACCTGACGGGCGATGAGGGCGGCGCGTACTTCGCCTCGTTCGACACCGCCGACCCCGACGGCACGTATCACCGGCTCGTCGTCGACGGCGACTTCGACGGCGCGAAGCTTGAGGTGATCGCCGCCGTCTCGCCCGCGGACGCCGCGCCGGGCGTGGAGAACTTCTCCGCGTTCCTCGCGTCGGACGCGCCCGCCGCTGAAAAGATGGCCGCGATGATGCTCTTGCCGCATGTGCGCGCCGTCAATCAGCCGGACATCCTGCTGCATCAGCTCGAGGGGCGCTGGGTGTTCCTGTGCGTGTGCGCGCTGCGGCAGGACGCCGCGTCGTGCACGCTGCGCGGGCTGCGCCTCGAGTTCCCGCGCTACAGCTTCACCCGCTATTTCCCGGAGATCTATCAGGCGGGCGACTTCTTCACCCGCTACCTCGCGGTGTTCCAGTCGCTGTACCTCGACCTCGAAAAGCAGGTCGACGACGTGCCGCTCGCGCTCGACTACGAGAGCGCGGACGCGGAGCAGCTGGCCGCGCTGGCGTCGTGGCTGGGGCTCGACACGGCGGGCGGCATCTTCGGCCCGGAGCAGCTGCGGCAGCTCATCCGCGACAGCCGCCTCTACCAGGGCGGCAAGGGCACGCGGGCCGCGCTCGAGAGCATCGTCGAGCTGGCGTGCGGCGTGCGCCCGCGCATCGTCGAGTACTTCCAGTGGAGCGGGCGCCCCATGTCCGCCGCGCGCCGCCGCCTGTATGAATCGCTCTACGGCGAGGACGGCGACAGCTTCTGCGTGCTGCTCGACCTGACGCAGCGCAGACAGCCGCTGCCCGTCACGGAGGCGCAGCTCGACGGCCTGATCGACGCGTACAGCATGCTGGGCATCCGCCACAAGCTGGTGTTTTTGCGCCGGTGCAGCTACACCGACACGCACTGTTACCTTGGCGTCAACAGCTGCCTGTCCACGCCCGAGACGGCCAGCGTCGACGGCGTCCGTCTGGGCGGATACTTCACGGTGGGCTGAGTTTTGCCGAAAAGTCCGGCCGCAGCGTTTTCTGAAATGAAAACAGCCGCGCCGTGCATCCGGCGATGCACGGCGCGGCTGTTCCTTTGAAAAGCGCCCGTCAGATCAGGCGGGAGGCTGTCTCGACAAATTCCTGGCACGCGGCGGCCGCCGCGCGCGCAGCGGCGCGGCGCTCTTCCACGGCGCGGCGCGCGTCGTTCACCGGCCGCAGCAGAGCGGCGCTGTAATCCTGCTGGGCGGCGCGCACCATGCGCTCAAAGCGCTTCGCGCCCTGCTCCAGCTCCTTTACGGCGGCCACGGACGCCTCGCGCACGGCCGCGTAGCACGCCTCCATCAGCGCGGCGCGCTGGTCGGGCGATTCCACGCGGCCCGGATACTGCGCCGCCAGCTTCGCGCGCAGCGCCTCTGTGCTGAACACGAAGCGCGGCGCGGCGATGTGCCCCAGCGCCTTGCGCGTCAGCGCCAGCGCCGCGCCGCCGCTGTCCCCGCCGCCGCCCGCGCGCAGCGTCTCGCGCGCGAAGAGCACCAGACGGTTCTGCAAAGCGGCGGTGTCCGTCAGCGGCGCGTACAGGTCGTCCCACAAAAGCTTCATGTCGCGCTGGAACGCCGACAGGTACTCCACCGTGTCCGTCACGTCCCAGTACGGCTTCACCGCCTCGCGCACCGTGTACTCGCGGTGCGTGCGGCCCCACGTCCACGGCTTCCACAGCTTGGAATCCGACACCGTGACATACTGCGTGTGCAGCGTCACGTCCCGGCGCTCGGCCGGGACCGAGGCCTCCTCGGACGCCGCGGACAGCGCCTCCGCCGCGCTGTGCAGCAGCTCGGCCACCGGGGCAAGGTGCTCGTCGAACATCCGGGCGGACGCGTCCTCGATGCGGCGCGCCTCCGCCGCGGCCTGCACGCAGCGCCGCGCCGCGTCCTCCTCCTCGGCGGCAAACGCGTTCAGCTGCTGCGCGCGCCGCGCGCACAGCTCCGTCAGCATCGTGCGCAGCTCCGTCTGCGCCACCGCCGCGAACGCGTCCGCCTTCTGCGCCAGCGTCGCGTCCTTTTCGTCGATGAAGAGGCGGAACACCTCCTCCACGTCCGAAAAGCCGCTCAGCTCTTCCAGCTCCGCGGCCTCCGGCGCCCTGCCTGCGAACAGGCTGCGCGCTACCGCGTGCTGCGCGGGCGTGTACTGCGCGGGCGTCGTCAGCGCCATGCGCCGCGCGAGGGCCGACACGAACAGCGGCCGGCGGCACTCCAGCAGCGCGTCCACCACGGGCGCGCCCGTCCCGGTGCGCCGCATCCGCGTCAGCACCTCGTCCAGCTTCTGCTGCGCCCGCTGCGCCAGCTGCGCGCGCACATGCCCGGCGTCCTTTTCGCCGGACGCGGCCGCGTCCGCCAGAGCGCCGTCAAAGCGGCTGGCCACCAGCCGGATGCGCCGCACGCCCTTGCGCGCGAGCTGCCCGGTCAGGATCGCCACGTCCGCGTCGTCCAGAAAATACCCCGCGTGGCTGAGGAAGAACGCCGCGTCGCACGTCTCCAGAAATTCCTCCGTGCGCTGCGAGCGCGAGGGCAGCGGGTCGTTCAGGCCCGGCGTGTCCACGACGGACAGCCCCCGCAGCTCCTCGCGGCACAGCCCCAGCGTCACGCATTTCACAAACGGCGACAGCATCCCGCCGCCGACCGTGTCCTCGAGGATCGCCGCGAGCGTCTCGTCGTCCGGGCACGCGAACGTCTCCTCGCCCTTGGCCGCGCACTCGTCGCGCCGGGCCAGCATCCCCTCGGCGGCGTGCAGGATCTCCCGCGCGCCGTGCGCGGCGGGCGTGTCCAGCGGCACCGCGGCCGCGGCCTCCAGCGCCGCCCAGTCCGCCGCCGTGTAGTACTCCACGCGCAGCGTCGTCTCCTCCGCGTATTCCAAACGCGTCAGCACCGACGTCTTCGGCCCGGCCGCGTGCGGCAGCACGTCCTGCCCGCCGAACAGCAGCGTGTTGAGGAATGTCGACTTTCCCGCCTTCACCTGCCCCACGACCGCGAGGCTGAACTTGTGGCCGCTGCCGAAAAATTCGGCCGCCCGCGCGCGGTACGCCTTCGCGAGGCGCGTCACCGCCGCCGCCTCGTCCGGCCACGGCGCGAGCGCCGCGCACAGCTCGTCCAGCGAGCGCGCGAAA
>CALXIU010000092.1 GCA_944388415.1 uncultured Ruthenibacterium sp.
CGCGCGGCGTGCAGCCGACGCGCTTTTTGAACAGCTTCTGAAAATATTTGTCATCTTTGTAGCCGACCGCCGCCGAGACGTTCGCCGCGCTCGCCTGGCCTTCGTCCATCAGGCGCTGCGCGCCCTCGATGCGCACGCGCACCAGATAATCCGTGAACGTCTCGTCCATCTCGCTGCGGAAGCGGCGGATGAAGTGGCGCGGGCTCAGGTGGACAAAATCCGCCACGTCCCGGTATGTGAACTCGTCGCCGAGATGGTTGTTGATGTAATTGCACGCCTTGGCGATGCTGTCATCCGCCGCGCGGCGCGCCGGCCTGACGAAGTTCCCGGACACCAGCTCGTCGTTCAGGCGGCTCAGCAGCTCCAGCACCTGGCGGTGCGCTCCGTCCGGCTCGGTGAGATCGATCGCGCGCAGCTGATTGCTGAAGCTCTCCGCCAGCTGCGGCGCGCGGAGCACCAGCTTCGTTTGCAGCTGATCGAGAAGGCGCTTCACCAGCACTTCCCGCACCTCGGCGGGCGCGTTGAGCATGGCGGGTTTCAGGCGCGCGTACGCCATCCACGCCTCCTCGCCTTCGCCCAGCACCGAGCCTGTGACCGCGCGCGTGAGCGACAGGATCTGCTCGTACTCGCCCTCGCCGAAGCTGCGCAGCAGCTGTTCCTCGTGCGCCGCCTCGTCCAGCTCCCGCCGGATGTTTCCGAACACGCGGCGGATGGCGTCGCTGTCGACGGGCTTGAGCAGATATTCATAGAACTGGCACCGGATGGCTTCGCGCGCGTACTCAAATTCCCGGTAGCCCGACAGCAGAACGATCTTCATCCACGGGTAGCGCTCGCGGATCTGCGCCGCCGCCGCGAGGCCGGAGACTTGATACATACAGATATCCGTCAAGAGCACGTCGGCGCGGTGATCCTCCAGATACTTGAGCACGTCGCCGCCGTCCTCGAACAAGGCGTCGACCTCAAAGCCCATTTCCCTCCAGTTGTTTCGGTACAGAAGTCCCGTGCGGATCAGCGGTTCGTCGTCCGCAATGATAAGGTGGTACATCGGATCTCTCCTTTCAGCCGGCGCCTTTCTCATCTCTATTATAGCGGTTTTTTCCGCGCGTCAGGGGAGAGCGAGAGGACAAGAAAGGGGAAGAAGAAGACGAATCCGCCTTCGTGGCCCGCGGCGGTCGTTTCTTTCGCGGCATCGACAAATCCAGGGCAACAGCGTCTGAGCCGTCAGACGCGGATGGCTGGATGTTTTCTCTCATTGTATCACACGCTGCAACCCCCTGCCGCCCGGCCTGTTTTCGTTGCCGCGCGGCGGCGCTTCGGGTTTTCCGCCGGATCTTGCGGCTTTCAGCCCGTATGAACGGCCTGAACAGCCGCTGTTCGGGCCGGGTTTGTCTGTTGAACATGGGAAAGCGTTGAATCCCACGGGCAAATACGATATAATAAAAATGTTTGGTTGATCCCCGAAGGCACTCGGCACGGTGCGCCGCGGGGAAGCAGCCGTGCTGCAAAGAGTCCGCGCGCCGGGGCTTTTATTCCAGTTTCACTTCAACGCCACGCTTTCTGTGCAACATGGCGTAAATTACCGTGAGGAGGAGTTCAATTGAAACGGCCTCAAATCAAAGGTCTGTGGGTACTGCTGGTCGCGGCGGTGCTCTGCTTCACATTCCTGTCGCGAAGCAGCGGCGATGATTTTTCCGCCACCTATTCATCGGACAGCTTTCACAGACGGTACCTTCTTGACTACACCGGCGATTCCACCGAGCCCATGGCGTATGCGAACGAACAGGACGGAAACATCTATGTGTACGTGCTGCGCCGCGGCGCGCTGAGCGTACGGGCGGGGTCGTATCATGTGGAGCTGCAATACACGGGACAGACGGAGGGCACCATCCTGAAGCTGTTTTCGTCCGACTACGTATCGCCGGACAATTCTGGCGGCAAGATCCTCGTCAGCGAGGAGCTTGACCCCGGCTCCACCTACAAATACGTGTCCTTTGATCTGGATCAGGACGTCAACAGCCTGTACATTCTTCTGGAGACCACCGACCCGTCTTTTGCACCATTGTCCTTCTTACTGGAGAGCGAGGCGCCGGTGTACACCGACCGCTATTTCTACTGCGGCGTCACGATCGCGCTCTCTTTCGCGCTTCTCGTACTGCTCAACTGGAAAAAGCCGCATGTCCGGCCGTTCGCGCTGGGGCAGATGCAGTCGGACGAGCGAAAAACGATGCTGACCTTCGTCGTTTTCTTCGCGGCCGCGTCCCTCGTGGCCTCCGTCCCGCTGCTGCAATCCGGGCTGATCATCGGGCATGATTCTCCGTTTCATCTGGCGAGGATCGAGGGCCTCGCCTCCGCGCTGCGCAGCGGCCAGTTCCCGGTGCGCGTGCACGGGGAGACGCTGAACGGCTACGGCTATGCAAACTCCCTTTTTTACCCTGAACTGCTGATGTATCTGCCCGGCGTTCTCTCTCTTCTCGGCGTCAGCACCGTCACCTGCTACAAATTCTATGTGATCTTTCTCAACGCACTGACCGTCGTGCTGGCGTATCTGCCCTTCAAACGGCTGTTTCAAAGCCGCTATACTGCACTGGCTCTCTCGGTGGTGTATTTGCTGAACCCCTATCGCCTGATCTGCCTGTATTACCGCAGCGCGGTGGGCGAATTCACGGCGCTCACGTTCCTGCCGCTGGTGTTTTACGGGCTTTATGCTGTGCTGCTGGGGGATCGCAAAGACTGGCCGTGGCTGGTCGCGGGCGCGACCGGGCTGCTGCAATGCCATGTCCTGACCACCGAGCTGACGGCCTTTGCCGCTGCACTGTTCGTCCTCGTGTTTCTCCGCGAGCTTTTCACCGGCGAGAAGCGCTTTCTTTCCATCCTGTGCGCCGGCGTGTCGACCGTCCTGCTGAACGCCTGGTTTCTGGTGCCCATGCTCCTGATGACCATCACGCTGGACCCGATGGTCTTCTCCCGCATGCAGAACCCGATGGGCTTTGCAAGCTTCGACGCGCGCTACCTGTTCAACCTCTATACGCTGACGTCGATCGGCCCGCACCCGGTCGGCTATGTGATTCTGTTTGGTGTCGCGGCCTACCTGCTGTACCGGATCGCGGCCCGCACGCCGGACGGAGAAAGAGCGCGGTTCCGGTTCGTCGACCTGATGGCGGTGCTCTGCATCGTCTGCACGATCGCCACGACGGCGTTCTTCCCCTGGGAAAAGGTCCTGCAGATCCCGCTGCTGGGCAAGCTGCTGGATATGATCCAGTTCCCGTACCGGCTGCTGTCCCTCGTGGCGGTCTTCGGCACGGTGGTGGCCGGCTTCGCGGTGTTCTGCTGGTTCAGGAAAGCGCCGCACCGCGCGGCGGCCCTCGTCGCGGCCTCTGCGATGGCGGCGCTCTGCGCGCTCGCGCTGTTCGAGGGCGCGTTCGGTCCCGATGTCGAGACCTATGAATCCAAAAGCTACTATCTCAACAACATGAACAACAGTCTCTGCGTGGGACAGTACGAATATCTCCCCAGCGGCGCTGACCTGAACGCCATGGTGGACAACTCCCCCCGCATTAGCAGTGCGAACGAGAGCCTGCAGATCAGCGACTGGACGAGGGAAGGCACATGCATGAGCTTCCGGTATTCCATGACGCTGACCGGAACGGAGGACGACGTGATCGAGCTCCCGCTGACCTACATTCCGAATTATGAGATCCTGATCGACGGCGAGCCCGTGCAGGCATTCATCAGCGGCTCGTATAACGTCGGGTTCCGGCCCACGGCGGAGAGCGGTACCGTGACGGTCCGCTATCGCGAGCCGAGTCTGTTCCGCCTGTCCGAGTGCGTCTCACTGGCCGCGCTGGCCGGGCTGTGTGTCGGGCTGCCGCTGTACCGGAAGAAGCGCCCGTCCGGTATCTGACACACCGGCAGACAGTGCCGTATGGCAAAGAAAAGCGCCGCCGGCGGAATTTTCCGCCGGCGGCGCTTTCAGCTTGTCGATAAATCTCTCGCAGCAAAATCTGTTTCTGCGCTCTTCTTCTCACTCGACTGTCACGCTCTTGGCCAGATTGCGGGGCTTATCCACGTCGAGACCTTTCGCGACAGAGACGTAATACCCCAGCAGCTGCAGCGGCACCACCGCGAGCGATGCCGTGAACAGCGGGTCCGTCGTCGGGACGTAGACGGTGAAGTCGGCCGTGTCCTCGAGGCTGTAGTGGCCGTTGCTGGTCAGGCCCATCAGGTACGCGCCGCGGCTCTTGCACTCCACGAGATTGCTGACCGTCTTCTCGTACAGCTCCGGCTGCGTGAGCACGCCGATCACGAGCGTGCCGTCCTCGACAAGGCTGATCGTGCCGTGCTTGAGCTCGCCTGCCGCGTACGCCTCGGAATGGATGTAGCTGATCTCTTTCAGCTTCAGGCTTCCCTCCATGCTGATGGCGTAGTCGATACCGCGCCCGATGAAGAACACATCCTTTGCCGCTACCTGCTTCGACGCGAACCATTGCAGGCGCTCTTTGTTCTCAAGGATCTTTTCGATCTTGTCCGGCAGCGCGGCGAGTTCCGCAACGAGCTGCGCGCAGCGTGCGCCGTCGATCTGCTCGCGGACACGGGCAAAGTGAAGCGCCAGCGCATACGATGCAATCAGCTGCGCGCTGTATGCCTTTGTCGTTGCAACGGCGATTTCCGGGCCTGCCAGCGTGTAGAGCACGTCGTCGGCCTCGCGCGCGATGGACGAGCCGACCACATTGACGATGGCAAGTGTCTTGACGCCGCGCTGCTTTGCCTCGCGCAGCGCCGCGAGGCTGTCAGCCGTCTCGCCCGACTGGCTGATGACGACGACGAGGCCGTCCGGGTCGAGCAGCGGCTTGCGGTAGCGAAATTCCGACGCGAGCTCCACGCGCACGGGGATGTGCGCGAGTTCTTCGATCACGTACTGTGCCACTACGCCGACGTGATACGCCGAGCCGCAGGCGACGATATAGATCTGGCGAAGCGAGCGGATCTGCTCATCAGTCAGGCTCACGTCGGGCAGCGCAAGCTCGCCGTCCTTCAGACACGAGTTGAGCGTGTCGAGCACGGCCTTCGGCTGCTCGTGGATCTCCTTCATCATGAAGTACTCATAGCCGGACTTCTCCGCGGCCTCGGAGTCCCATTTGATCGTGGTGAGTTCCTTCTGAATTTCATCGCCGTCCAGGTTGTAGAACGTCACGCGGCCCTTCTCAAGGCGGCCGAGTTCCATGTTGCCGATGTAGTAGACGTCGCGCGTGAATTTCAAAATCGCCGGGGCGTCTGACGCGAGGTATGCCTCGCCGTCGCCCACGCCGATGATCATCGGGCTGTCCTTGCGGGCAACGTAGATCTCCTCGGGGTAGTCCTTGAACATGACAGCCAGCGCGTAGGATCCGCGGATACGCACCATCGCGTGGTTGACGGCGTCCACCGGCGTGCCCTCATATTTTTTATAATAATAGTCGATCAGCTTGATGGCGACCTCCGTGTCGGTGGAGGAGTAAAAACGGTAGCCCTTTTTGATGAGTTTGTCCTTGAGCTGCTGATAATTCTCGATGATGCCGTTGTGGACGCCGACGACGTTGCCGTCGTCGCTGCAATGCGGATGCGCATTGTTCTCCGACGGCTCCCCGTGCGTCGCCCAGCGGGTGTGGCCGATGCCGCAGCAGCCCGCGAGCGCGCGGCCGCCGTCCGTCTTTTCAACGAGGGCCTGAAGCCTTCCTTTCGCCTTGACCACCTCGACCGGTTTCGTGCCGTCGCGCACGGCGATGCCCGCGGAGTCATAACCGCGGTACTCCAGTTTGGACAATCCGTCCAGCAGGACCGGCGCCGCCTGACGGCTGCCGGTAAATCCTACGATCCCACACATTGCCTTGTTCCCTCCCCTGTTATGCAAAAAACATATGGATGACTTGCCTTTCACATCTCAAAATTATACGGTTCCTTTGGTTCAACGTCAAGTAAAATACGATGATTTTTGCATTTTCGAGCACTTTTCTTGTCTTTTCAGCTTCGCCGCCTGTTGCAAAAAAACGTTGTATCTTGATTTTCACATTGGACGCCAGTAGACTGAATGTAGAGATCTGCGCGGCAAAAACGCCGCGAAAAGGAGGTACTTATGAGCGCTCACAAGGCAAAAGCATACGACGCGGTCGTGATCGGCGCGGGCAACGGCGGGCTGGCCGCTGCCATCCGCATTTTGCAGGGCGGGTTCTCCTGTCTTGTGCTGGAAAAACACGATCTGCCGGGCGGATTCGCGACGAGTTTCCGCCGCGGGAGGTTTGAGTTTGAGGCGAGTCTGCACGAGCTGAACGACTTCGGCTCGCCCGAAGCGCCCGGCGACATCCGCGTGCTCTTCCGCGAGCTCGGCGTCGAGGAGAAGATCGACTGGGTCCGCATCCCCGAGGCGTATCACATGATCACGACGGACGGCGCGTACGACTGCGTGATGCCCTTCGGCGTGCAGGCGTTCACCGACAAGATGGAGCAGTATGTGCCCGGCTCGCGCAAATCCGTGACCGAGTTCTTCGAGTTGTGCGAGGAGGTGCGCAACGCGCAGGCGTACTCGACGTCCGTCAACGGCAAGACGGATCCCTCATACATGAAGGAGCACTTCCCGAATTTCATCCGCGCGGGCAGCTATTCCGTAAATGAGGTGCTGGCCGCGCTGAAAATGCCGAAGCGCGCGCAGGACATTCTGAACGCGTACTGGTGCTATCTCGGCGTCGACTGCGACCGCATGAGTTTTCTGCACTACGGCTCGATGGTCATCCGGTACATCACGCGCGACGCGTGGATGCCGAAGATGCGCTCGCACGAGATCAGCCTCGCGCTCGAAACGCGCATCCGCGAGCTCGGCGGCGATATCTGGTATCACTCCCCCGCCGCGAAGATCGCAACGGACGGCGGCGGAAAGATCACGGGCGTCGTGCTGGCGGATGGAACGCTCATCCCGACACGGCACGTCGTCGCGAATTGCTCGCCGCACGTCGTCTTCGGAAAAATGCTGGACGCAAACGCCGTGACCGAGCGCATGGTGCGTGAGACGAACGCGCGCACGTTCTCCGGCCGCGGGTTCACGCTGTTTCTCGGCTTAAACAAATCGGCGGAGGAACTCGGCATCCGCAGCCACAACTATTTCATCTACGACACCGCCGACTCGGCGAAGCAGTACGACATGATGCGCAAGGTGGCGACGAACCACGTGCAGGCCACCGTCTGTTTGAACAACGCCTATCCCGAGTGCTCGCCGAAGGGCACGTGCATGATGTACTTCACAACGATGTTCATGTCGGACGACTGGGGCAACGTGACGGAGACGGACTACTTCAAGGCGAAGGACCGCATCGCGGACGACATGATCCGCGTGTTCGAGCGTGAGACAGGGTGCAAGATCCGCGACGCCATCGAGGAGATCGCGGTGGCCTCGCCCACGACGTACGCGCGCTACTGCGGCCACCCGCAGGGCGTGATCTACGGCTATGAGACGGGCGGATGGGACAGCCTGATGCCGCGCCTGATGATGATGGACGAGGACGCAGGCGTGCTGCCCGGTCTTCGTTTTGCCGGCGGGTACGCGATGCGCTCGAGCGGGTACTCGAGCGCGTACGTGTCCGGCGACATCTCCGGCCGCCAGACGGTGGGCGATTTGAGAAAGGAGGCGCAGGCAAAATGAAATTCAAAAAGCAGATCTTCGGGTTTCTGGACATGCTGCGTTTCACGAAGCTCGTGCCGAACCGCCGCGCGGCGCTGGCCGCGGGCTCGACAGAGCCGCTTCCGAAGAGCTGGCGCACGAACGAGCTGGCGCGGCGGCTGCACCCCGGCATGATGGACGTGGAGCTGACCGCCGTGCGGCAGCTTGCCCCCGGGATGCAGGAGTTTGTATTCCGCCGCCTTGACGGCGGCGCGTTTCCCTTTTTCCGCGCGGGGCAATATATCTCCTTGCAGGGGATCGTGGGCGAAAGCATTGTCAGCCGCCCGTACTCCATCGTGTCGAGCCCGCGCGAGGCGCTTGCGGGAAAGCTCGCGCTCGGCGTCGCGGACGCGGGTTTTTTCTCCGGGTATCTGAACCGCGAGGCGAAGCCCGGCGACCGGTTCCGTATGAGCGAACCGTCGGGTGAATTTCACTATGAGACGCTGCGCGACAAGCCGCAGATCGTATGCGTCGCGGGCGGGGCCGGCATCACGCCGTTCGTCTCGATGGCGCGCAGCATGGCCGAGGGCGACGAGCCGTTTTCGATGACGCTGTTCTACGGCGCGCGCACCGAGGCGCAGCTCGCGTACAAAAAGGAGCTGGACGCGCTGGCGGACAAGGGGCTTCGCACGGTGTACGTGCTGAGCGACGAGGAAAAGCCCGGCTTCGAGCACGGGTTCGTGACGGCGGAACTGCTGGAACAATACGTCGACCCGCGGGAGGTCACCTATTTCCTATGCGGGCCGCAGGCGATGTATGCGTTCGTGGCCGGGCAGCTTGCGAAATATTCGCTGCCCGTGAAGGCCGTGCACAAGGACGCGACGTGCTGTCCGAACCTCGCGCTCGACGCGCCGCGCACGTTCCAGCTGACGGTGCATGTGCGCGACGAGGTGTTCATGATGCCAGCGCGCGAAGATGAGACGCTTCTGACCGCGATGGAGCGCGGGAGCATCCCCGCGCCGAACAAGTGCCGCGCCGGCGGCTGCGGATACTGCCACAGCAAGTGGCTGGGCGGCGAGTTTTGCATCGCCGACGGCCGCGACGGCCGCCGCGAGGCCGACCGCAAGTTCGGCTTCATCCACCCGTGCGTGACGTATCCCCTCTCCGACATCGAGATCGACGTCCCGGCGTCAGAGTAAATTTCTCATACAAACAATCGGAATGTATTTTCTTTTTCTTGCGGATAACATATAATGAAACTGTCAAGCCGTTTTGCGGCAGTTTCTGCCGGTGGAGAACGGACCAGATATCAAAGGAGCGTCACGCCATGCATTTTCCGATCTGATTTTGAACACAGCGTTTTCACGACTGCTTTGGCGCCGGTTCTGACGGCGTTTGTTTGCTGTGTGCAAAATCAGAAAGGAATCATATGAAGAAAAACAGATTTATCCTGTATGCCATCGCCCTGTTGCAGGGCATGGTGTTTTACGCGCCTGTCGCCACGCTGTACCGGCAGGCGCAGGGCGTCTCCTTTTTCGAGATCAGCGTGATCGAGAGCGTCTCCCTCGCGCTGTGCATCCTGCTGGAGGTCCCGTGGGGCATTGTGGCCGACAGGATCGGGTACCGCCGCACGATGGTCTTCTGCTCGTTTTTATACTTCGTCTCCAAGATCGTGTTCTGGCGCGCCGCCGGATTCGGCGCGTTTCTGGCTGAGCGTGTGCTGCTCGGCGTGGTCGTCGCCGGGATCTCCGGCGTGGACACCAGCATTTTATACCTCTCCAGTGAGGGCGAAGACTGCCGGAAAGTCTTTGGCATCTACAACAGCATGAGCATGGCGGGGCTGCTTTTGGCCGCCGCGGTGTTCTCCGCCCTCGTGCGGGACGATTACGCCCTCGCCGGATTTCTGACGGTGGTGAGCTACGGCCTCGCCGCCGCGCTGTCCCTCGCGCTGACGGAAGTGCGCAAAAGCGGCGCGGAGAGCGCGGAGGAGGGATCCATGCGCGCGACGTTCCGCGCATTGGTCGGGCAGCGTGCGCTCGTGCTCTTTCTTGTCGCATCCGCTCTTCTGGCGGAGACACACCAGACGGTCACAGTGTTTCTGAACCAGCTGCAATACGAGCGCTGCGGCATGGGCAGCGCGGGGATCGGCGTCGTGTACATCGCCGCGACGCTGCTCGGGACGCTCGGCTTCTGCTCCGCCCGCGCTACGCGACGTCTCGGCGAGCGGCGCACTCTCCTGCTTTTCTGCTGCCTCGCCGCGCTGTCATGCCTGCTGCTCGCGTGTGTGCAGCGCGCTCTGCCGTCCGTCGCCGCGATCCTCGCGCTGCGTCTTTCCCACACGCTGTTTGCGCCGTTTCAGACAGAGCTTCTCAACCGGCAGATCACCGTCCGAAACCGCGCCACCGCGCTGAGCGCCTGCGCGATGCTCACGGACGGCGTCGCCGTCGGAACAAATCTCGCGTTCGGCGCGCTGTCCGAGCGGAGCCTGCCGGCCGCATTTTGCTTCGGCGGCATCATCTGTGCGCTGAGCCTGCTGCTCTTCGCCGTCTGGCGGAAGAGGACTTGCCCGTAACGAAGCGGCCCCGCCTCCCTTACCGGGAGGCGGGGCCGTTCCGTTCAGCAGACGCTTTCGCCGAAGAAAAGTTTCATGTCATCCTCGACCGTCCCGACACCGGCGATGCCGAAGTGCTCCACGAGCACCTTCGCGACGTTCGGGCTGAGGAAGGCGGGCAGCGTTGGGCCGAGGTGAATGTTCCTGATGCCCAGAGACAAAAGCGCCAGCAGCACGATGACGGCCTTCTGCTCATACCACGCGATGTTGTAGACGATGGGCAAATCGTTGATGTCGTCCAGCCCGAAGACCTCCTTGAGCTTCAGCGCGACGACGGCCAGTGAGTACGAGTCATTGCACTGGCCCGCGTCCAGCACGCGCGGGATGCCGCCGATGTCGCCGAGCGCCAGCTTGTTGTACCGGTACTTGGCGCACCCGGCGGTGAGGATGACGGTGTCGTCCGGAAGCGCCCTGGCGAATTCGGTGTAGTACTCGCGGCTCGTGGCGCGGCCGTCGCAGCCCGCCATGACAACGAATTTCCGGATGGCCCCGCTTCGGACGGCGTCCACCACTTTGCCGGCCAGCGCGAGCACCTGCGCGTGCGCAAAGCCGCCGGTGATCTCGCCTGTTTCGATCTGCTCGGGCGGGGCGCAGCGCTTCGCGTGCTCGATGAGCGCGGAAAAATCCTTGCGCTCGCCGATCCCGCCGGGGATGTGCGGGCAGCCGGGATAGCCCGCCGCGCCGGTGGTGTACAGGCGGCCCTTGTAGCTGTCCAGCGGCGGCACGATGCAGTTCGTCGTCATCAGGATGGGGCCGCGGATGGACTCGAACTCCTCCTTTTGCCGCCACCACGCGTTACCGTAGTTTCCAATGAAGTTCGGGTATTTCTTGAACGCGGGATAGCAGTGTGCGGGCAGCATCTCGGAGTGCGTGTACACGTCGACGCCCGTGCCTTGCGTCTGCTCCAAGAGCATCTCGAGGTCCCGCAGATCGTGGCCGGACACGAGGATGCCCGGATTTTTGCCCACACCGATGTTCACGCGCGTGATCTCGGGATCGCCGTAGGCGGCGGTGTGCGCCTTGTCCAGCAGCGCCATGCCGGCGACGCCGTATTTGCCTGTCTCGAGCGTCAGCGCCACGAGGTCGTCCGCGCTGAGGCTGTCGTCCAGTGTGGCGGCCAGCGCGCGCTGGATGAAAGCGTCCACGTCCGCGTCGTCGCGCAGCAGCGCGTTCGCGTGCTTCGTGTAGGCGGACAGGCCCTTGAGGCCGTAAGTGATGAGTTCCCGCAGCGAGCGGATGTCCTCATTCTCCGTGGAAAGCACCCCCACCTGCCGGGCCTTCTCCGCCCAGTCGCCGGAGCCGTCCCACAGCGCCGCCTCGGGCAAGCCGCCGCGATCGCTCAGTTCTCCGAGCAGCTTCGCCTTGGCGTCGAGCGTGGCGCGGACGCGCGCTTCAAGGCTCTCCTTGTCAAAATTGGCGTTCGTGATCGTGGTGAACAGGTTGAACGTGACGAGGTGGTTGACCTCCTTCGGGATCTCCCTGCCCTCCCCGCGCAGCGCCGTCGTGACGGCGGAGAGTCCCTTGCTCGCGTAGACGAGCAGATCCTGCACGGCGGCCACGTCAGGCTTTTTGCCGCACACACCCGTCACGGTGCAGCCTTTGCACCCGGCCGCTTCCTGGCACTGATAACAAAACATCTGATTTTCCACTCTTACAGCTCCTTCCGGTGATTTGACGCCATTTGCCTCAGTCTTCCCGGCTGATCGCCGCGACGGGGCACGAGCCGATGGCGGTCTCCACGCCGTCTTGTGCCGTCTCGTCCGCCTCCCGGTACGCCTCAGCTTTTCCTTCGTCGTTCATGTGGAACACCGCACCGCAGATCTCGCAGCAAAGGCCGCATCCGATACACGTCTCCTGATCCACAACTGCTCTCATTTCATTCTCTCCCTTTCTCAAAATACAACGATTAGCAACATTTTGAACGCTTCCTCGCCGTACACGGCGTGGGGATGCCGCGCGGGCATCACGATGGACTCGCCCTCGTGCAGGAGGTAGTCGGCGCCGTCGATGGTGATTTTGCCCACGCCCTCCAGACACGTGACGAAGGCGTCGCCGCCGGACTCGTGGGTGCTGATCTCCTCGCCCTTGGCGAAGGCGAACAGCGTGATGCTCAGCGCGCTGTTTTGCGCCAGCGTCTTGCTGACCACCTGGCCCTCAAGACAGCTGATCTGCTCCTTCAAAACCAGCACCTCTGACTTGCTGATGTTCTTCATTTTCACGCTCATCGCGACAGCCTCCCTGTTTTCAGTTTCATCCTGATTTGTCCGTTTTATTCACTTCACACCGGCTTTTTCATCCGGCGTCCTGTCTGCATTGTACCCGATTTGCGCCCGTTGCGCTGTTGGATTTCCAACGAGCTGTGATTTTTTCGCCGCCGGTGATACATTGGCATCAAAAAAAGAGGCATCCGTGCGATGCCTCTTTTTTATTTGGCGCGTCTCTTCGGCCTTTTGTGTTTTCCACGGCTTCCGGCCGTCACTGTGTGACCAGCTGGTCGATGTTTTCCAGTTCGAAGGCGCCGCCCTCGGTGCCTTCGACCATGACGTTGCGAAGCACCAGCTTCTTGCAGTTGTTGACAAACATGCCGCGGCGGGTACACGGCTCCACATCCGCCATCATGGCGGGGTAATCAAAGGCGTGGGGCAGCGTCTCGGCATTCGCGCCGAGCAGCGTCAGGATGGGACGGTTGAACGCCGTCATGACCACGGCCAGAACGGCGCCGGTGGCAATCGCGATGTAAAAGCAGAACGAGCTGACGCGCCTCACCCCATCCGCGTCGTTTGCGCCCAGAAGCCGGGAGATCAGCGAACTGCCGCCCTGCCCGTAGATATTTCCGAAGGCCATCAGCGCGGTGAACACCGGTGCGCAGAGCGACACGCCCGCGATCAGGTTCGTATCGTTCGTCTGCGCGATGAAGAACGTGTCCGCGAGATTGTAGACCAGCGTGACGACAAGCCCCAGTACCACGGGCAGCGCCATCTTGAAGTAGCTGCGGTATAAGTGCTTTGTATCAAAGAAAGAATCCATCGTCGTTACCTCCACATCGTTCTATTATAGGAGGCTGGCTTGCATCTGTTTGTGTCATATGGCACAATAGAAACGAAAAGAGGTGCGGAGGATGCGGGAAATCAGAGACAAAGAGCGGCTGGAACAGTTCTATGCAAAACAGCAAGTCCATTTCAGCAAAAGGCCGCCGGTGGTGAAGCTGGCGGAATTTGAGAAGGGCGAGATCCTCAACGATCCGCTCCAGCCGCTGACACAGTTTTACATTCTCGTAAAGGGCAGCGTGTCCATCTACGATCTGACGGAGAGCGGATCCATCCGTTACATCTCCAAAGCCGCAACCGGGGCGTTGCTGGGCGACATGGAGTTCAGCGGCGCGGGCAAGCTGTCCTTCTACATCGAAGCCGCGGAAAAGGTTCTCTGCCTTTCCCTTCCGTTTCGGGAAAACCGGCATGTTTTGGAGAATGACCCTGTCTTTCTCCGGTTCGTGCTGCGCCAGCTCGCGGAGAAGCTGTCGCTGTCCGCTGTAATGACGGCCTTTGCACAGACGCTGGAGGAAAGGGTGCTGTTCTATTTGAAAAAAGTCCAGCCGGAGCATGAGATCGTATCAGTCGATCACGCGCTTCAGCCGCTGCATTGCAGCCGCCGTCAGCTCCAGCGCGTTTTGAAAAAACTCTGCGACGAGGGTCTGCTCGTCAAAACAGGGCGCGGCCGCTACCGGCTGAACAAGTGAAAGGAGCATTGCGGGTCAGAGCCCGCAATGCTCCTTTTTCCGGGCCGCGCGGCCCGGCGCACGTCCCGACGCATAGCGCTCACACGAGACGATCCGGGATCATGGCGGCGGTGAACCTGTACGCCCCGGCAGGCGGACGAGCGTCCCCGTATTTCTCGTGGAGGCCCCGGTAGAGGATCTTTTTCACCTCTTCCAGATATCGTCCGATGTACCCGCCGTTGTATTTTTTCGCGATCTGCCGCTCGTATTCCCGGAAGTGCGCCAGAGAACCCGCGAAGAAATCCGGCGAGGCGGCATACGACGGATACCGCGCCTTCATCTCTCTCTCCAGGATCTGCAAAAGGTCCTCCGGTGTGTAAGTGTCGAAATGGATCACGGAAAAGCGGCGTTCCATCCCGGCATTGTACTCCATAAACTGACGCATCTGCTCCTCGTATCCTGCGCAGACGGCGCAGAACGGGAAATCCGCCGCGTCGGGATTCGTCTTTTCCACCAGCTGGTCGATCAGATGCGGCGCGTTCAGAAGCTGATATGCCTCGTCGATGAAGAGGACGCGGTCGCGGCATTGACGGATCGCGCGGGACAGCGCGTCCGGCTGCTTCATCAGCTCGCCCGCCTCGACCTTGCACACAGTCCCGCTCTTCAGCACGCCGGCGCCCTTCAAAAGCTGGCCGAAGATCTCCGCGATCGTGGTCTTGCCTGTTCCGGGATTCCCCGCGAAGACGAAATGGTAATTGCGCCTCTTCGAATGGCCGCCGTAGCGCATCTCGTTTTCGAAGTCGCAGATCGTCTGCTTCACACCGGCCAGGCCGATCATCGCGTCCAGCCGTTCCCGGACGCTTCGCTGCTCCTCGTCCGTATAGTACCGCTTCAGCGCCTGCGGGAGCATGTCGCCGGTGAGGATCCCGTCCCGGCAGACCGCCGCCATGTCGTTCAGCAGGTTTTCCGCGTTGCGCGCATTGGCCCAGTCGTTCTGCTGATCGGCGTGCCAGTTGTCGAAGAACGCCGTCAGCCGGCCGTCCAGTTCAGAGGAGAGGGTAAAGCCCTTGGCCCGCGCCATTTTCCGAAAGATCGCCGTGAGTTCCTCCGGGGTGTAGTCCTCGATGTGGATGCGGTTTGCAAACCGTTCTTTCAGCCCGGGGTTCACCGTGCGGAGCATATGCTCCATCTCCTCCGGATATCCGGCGAGCACCACGGCGTACGCTCCCTTGTCGGCTGTCATGCCGGCCACAAGTTCGTTCACCATCCCGGTGTGATAACTGTTCGTCTCGCGCGAACCGGCGGCGAAACCGTACGCCTCGTCGATGAAGAGGACGCCGCCTCTGGCCCGCTCGATCGCATCGCGCATGTTTGCCTCGGAGTGGCCCACATACTGCCCGATCAATTTGCTGGGCCGCGTCTCCACGAGATGGCCCGAGGGCAGCAGGCCGCAGTCGCCGAGGATCTCGCCGATCAGCCGGGCCGCGGTGCTCTTGCCCGTGCCCTTCTTTCCCGTGAGGATAAAGTTCAGGTTCGGGCCGTCCGCCTCCGTCCGGCGCGCCGGAGGCTCCAGACGCAGCCGCGCCGCGCCGTCTGCGCCGGCGCCGGAGGCGTTCTGGCGAATGTACGCCTCCAGCTTATCCTTGAGCTGCTGCATCCCGACCAGCTCTCTCAGCTGCTCGATGGCGGGTCTTCCCGCCTTTTTTGTGCACATGCGCTCACAGGCGTCCAGCGTCAGTTCCCGTTCCGGCGTGATGAAATGGTCCATCAGATGCTGCAGGAGCGATTTCATCTGACGCGCCGCGAGTTCTTCCGTCCCGGTGTATTTGGCTCCCGTCTCGCCCGCGTTGATGTTGCGCTGGATCTTTCCGGCGATCATCCGGCACATCTCGGGAAGCGGCGTCAGGTCGACGCGAAGCCTCTTGCCGTCGACGCCCGCGAGCCGCAGGTGGTTCAGAGCGCAGCGGATCTCCTGCGCGGAGGGCGGCGGGATGTGATGGAACACCGCGCGCGCCTTGAGGCTCTCCCACACATACGTCCATTTCTGCCCGTGGAAGAATTCCGCCGCGCCCGACTCGCTTCGGTCGAACAACAGGATCATGACATTGCGGTTGCGGATGTCGTTGATGCTCTCGATCTTCCGGAACAGATCGTTCAGCATCGAGCCGCCGTCCCCTTCGCGCTGGAGATTCTCGAGCAGGTTGAGCCCGTCGGAAAAAATGACGGCCGTCTTGACGGACGCGTCCGACATCAGGCGCGCGGCATAGCGGATCATCTCCGCGGGGCCGATGTCAAACGACAGCGCGTCCTGCCGCGCGGGCGGCGCGGCGGGAGACCGGTCCGCGCTGAGAAGCCGTCCGCGCGTCGCCCCGCGAAGGCGAGGCGCGGCGCTCTTGCCCCGGAACGATTCTTTGGACGCGGCGTCGAGAAAGAACGCACCCTCCGTATATCCAAAAAACACGATGCGCTCGTATCCCTGCCGTTTCAGATCGAGGTGCAGCATTTCCGGCAATGTGGACGGGGTGAGCAGTTCGTCGATGAAGAGGTCGAAGATCTCGCCGAAATAGCAATAGATCCGGCTCGTCACGGCGGAGAAATAACTGTTTTTCATACGAGACGCTCCTTATCCGCCTGCTCCGTGAGCGGTTCGCCCTGCGCCGCGGCACGCTCCGGCGCAGGCGCGGAATGGTCCATGCAGCGGCCGGTCGCGGGAGCGCCGCTCGATCGGAGCGCGCCGAGCACAAGCTGCTGAAGCGCCGCGCGGACGTCTTCCGTCAAACCGGGCGTTTCGAGACGGATCTGGCCGTCGGCGAAAAAGGCCGCGCTGGCCCTGTCACCGATGGCGTTTTCCATGGAACAGCAGATCGGGGCATCCGCGACGCCCTCTGTCTCGAGCGAGACGGTCCAGCCCGCCTGTGCCAGACGGTCCATGGCGTCCTGCGCGAGCTCCAGACGCATCTGGGTGTGAAAGAACGCCTTCCGCGCGCGCAGAGGCAGCGTCTCCAGCTCCTCCTCCAGACTGACGAGGTCGCGGCTGGTGCGCTCCACGAGGGCGGGCTCTGTGCTGCGCAGAGCGCCGCTCAGTTCGTCCAAACGCGCGGCGAGTCGGGAAAACGCGCCGCCCGTGTACTCGTCCACGCCGATCTCCACGTCCTCCGCGCCGCCGGAGGACGGCACGCTGAGCACGATGCGCTCCAATTCCGCCATTCTCTCCCGCAGGCGGCCGACAGAGCGCACCGTCTGCGCGTAATTTTCCTCCTGCTGAAGTTCTGCCGCCATCGCCTTGCGCCGGCGGCGGATCTTTTCCAGTTCCATCAGGCCGGCGCATTCCTGATACCGCCCAAGCTCCCGGTCCAGCTGCTCAAGTTCCTCTCGCATTTCCCGAAGCTTCACCGCTTTTTCCGAGATGGCGCGGATGCGCTGCTGCTCCTCCCAGCTGGCGGGTTTGACGGTAATGCCCTTCGGCGAGCGGTAGCTGGCATGGGCGATCAGCTCCTCCAGGATCTCGCCGGTATTGGGATCAATGACAAATACTGTGCTCATTGTTCACACTCCATTCTCATTCGGGCGGCAAGACCCGCTCGAGGGTGATCCCGTTGTCCCGAAGGACGCTTTGCAGCGTCCGGGACAACTGCTCCATCACGCTTTTGTTGTGCACGCCCTGAAATTCCGGCCGCATCATCAGCGTATTGTCCGGATTGAAGAGAAATTCCAGCCTGTCGCCGGCCGGATCGCTCAGCTTCAGATGAAGCGTCTCACGCTCGTCGCCGCCGTCGAAAAACAGATCTTCCTCCCGCTCCATGCGCCAGCCGCGCCGCTCGAGCTGTTCCCATACGGAGACGCCCAGCTGGATCCTCACCTGTGACGAGACAAACGCCGCGCACGCCTGACGGACGATCTCGTCTGCCCGGCGCGCGAGGCGGTCCGCCTGTGCGGCGAGATCCGCGAAGACATCCGCCGGGACGTCGCCCTGTTCCAGCGGCGGAAGCGTTTTCAGCGCGTCCGTCAGCGCGCCCCGCGTCCAGAAGTCGCAGTCGACCTCCACGAATTCCCGTCCCTCCGTGGTATCCAGCGGCACGCGGGCGGTCTGGCTCTCGCGGAATCTGCGCGCCGCGCTCTCGCGGTGCGCGGCCCATGCGTCGCGAGCGTGCTTCCACTTCAGGTCGAACTCCAGATACTCCTGCTCCAGCGCGGCGCTCTCCTGATAGAGGCCGAAGATCAGCTGCGCCTGCGTTCCGGTCTCGCTGCCGCCGGTGCTCTGAAGCCGGCCGAGGATTTCCCCCACCCTGTCCAGATCGTCTGAGAACGACGGGCGGACAAGGTCCAGCCTGGGCTTGTCGCGCAGGCCCCGGATCGTCTCATCCGCCTTTTTGAGGAGGTCCTCCATCCGGCGCGGAGCATCCTGCACCTCCCGCCGCTTTTTCTCAAGCTCTCTGCGAAGGCGCACGCTTTCACGGCGCTGCTCCATGACGAGCGCGTCAAAGTCCGGCTCGCTCTGCTCTGCGCGCGCCGTCCCGCTGTTCCCTGTCTGGAACGTCCCGCTGTGTTCCGTCCGCTCCTCCGGGAACTCCGGCCATGGCACATTGTCCTGATCGCGCGCCGCCATCGCCGTCAGGATCCCGCCCGCCAGCAGGCCCAGACAGAGCAGCGGATGGTCCTGTGCGAAGCCCACGCCGTCGCCGACGGCAAAAAACGCGGATTCCAGAAAATCTCCTTCACTCATGGCTTTTCCCTCCTGTGGCAAACATTGAGCGCATCTGAAGCGCCCTGTCGCGGTCCTCGCGTGACGGCACGCCGACCTGCGCCAGCCCTCCGCCGTGCGGACGGAGAAGCTCCGTCTGCCGCCGCACGGTGCCGAAGGGCAGCAGTCCCTCGTAGCGGGGCGTGCACAAGATCAGGCGCTGATTGGAAGACCCTCTCAGGCTTCCTCCGTCGTCGAGCGCCTCGAGATACGGCCCGTCGATGATGGCGTCGCACAGCCGGGCCAGCGGCTGCGTGCAGATCTCCTCATAGAGATGCCCCGTGTAGAGGATCACGCCGAGCGGGGCAAGCGAGCGGACCTGTCCGATCAGTTCGCACAGCGCGTCCGCCTGCAAAAACGGCTCGCCTCCGCTGATGGTCAGCCCCTCGACGGACGGCTCGCGCAGGATCAGTCGCGCCAGCTCGTCCACTTCCATCTCATATCCGCCATCCAACGGCTGCGCGCCGGGCGTGACGCAGCCGGGGCATCCGCGCCGGCACCCCTGCACCCAGACGCCGAAGCGGCTGAACGGGCCCAGCGTGCGGACGGGCGCCGCCGTCATGTGCAGGCGCAGACGCATCACACCGGGCCGGGAGACTTCATCCGCTCCCGGCTTCGCCCGACTTCCTCGATCACCTTGCGGAGCCACTCGTCCCCCTGTTCGTCCGCCAGTCTGGCCTGACGGGCGTACTCCTTGGCCGCGGCGATCGCGCCGTCGACGCCCGCGTCCGGCCCGGCGTCGGGGAGCGCCGCGATCAGGCGCTCGTTTTCCTCGAACGCCTGCATCCAGCGTGCCTTCTCGCGAAGCGCCGCCTCGCACGCATCCTCCAGTTCCCGAAGCTTCTGTTTTTTTGCCTCGATCTCCTCGGCCAGCGCCGGAAGTTCTTTTTCCCGTGCGCAAAGCGCCTGCTCCACACGCAGTTTGAGCTGATGCAGCTTCTCGCGGCGGCGCGCCAGCTCACCCTCCTCGTCCAGCAGCTTTTTGTTTGCTTCGGCGACCCGCGCGCTCTCTCCGGCGCAGCGGGCGATCTCCTCGTTCACCGCCTCGATCTTCCGCGCCATCTGCGCGATGTCCTCCGACGGGCTGTACGTCTCCAGCAGCGCGCTGTAGCAGCCTTGCAGCGACGACGCCACGCCCGCGTACGCGCCGTACAGAGCGCGCGGCGACGCCTCCCCGGGCGATTGCAGCAGCAGCCGGGCGAGCGCGAGCGCCGTCTTGCAGGCCTCCTCCGGGCTCCCGGCCCGGATCTGGCTTTCCATCTGCCGGATGTTGTGCTCAAGTAAAGGAATG
>CALXIU010000093.1 GCA_944388415.1 uncultured Ruthenibacterium sp.
CCGGTGCCAATGACGCCAAGGATCCACCTGTTCCCATTCCGAACACAGAAGTTAAGCTTGGTCGTGCCGAAGATACTTGGTTGGAGACGACCCGGGAAAATAGGTAGGCGCCGGCTTCTTTTCTTCACAAAAACAAAAGCGCGGGGCAAACAACGCGCACACAGCGTGAGCAAAAAGCCCCGCAGACACGGCCCGTTGGTCAAGCGGTCAAGACGGCGGCCTCTCACGCCGCAAACGGGAGTTCGATTCTCCCACGGGTCACCACAACAGCTTCGGCATATGCCGGGGCTGTTTTTTGTATTCTGTGATAGAAACACAGCCGCGCCTCTCGCACGGCTGTTGAGGAGGAATGGGTTTGAAACGGTCCGATCGGGCGTCCCACAGCGGCGCATGGCTCATTCTGGCGCTTCTTGCGATCGCCGTGATGCTGGCTGCGGCGGCGCTCTCGCTGCGCGGCGGGGCGGACGGTGCGCCCGCCCCGTCATCCGTGTATACGCCGCCCGAGCCGCTGAGCATCCGGCGTCCGGTGCTGTCCGACTCATCGCAGCTGGCGCGCGAAACGGTCGACATCGGCGATTTCGGCGGCTTCCCTTCTGCCGGCGAGCGATACGCGGAACTGACGGTCTCCGGCACGAACGTCGCCTGCGGCCTGTATTACGGCGACAGCGAGGCGCAGTTCGCCCTCGGCGCGGGGACGTACGCGGGCGCCTATGTGCCCGGCCAGGGCGGCGCGGTGCTCATCGGCGGCCATACGGGGACGTATTTCCGCGATCTGGAGAGCGCCGCCGTCGGCGCGGACGTGTGCATTCTGGCGCGCTGGGGCGAGTATCACTATGAGATCGCTGACATTCAGGTCATCCGTGCGGATGATACTGACGCGTACGACCTCAGCGCGGACAACGATCAGGTCTTGCTCTACACGTGCTATCCGTTTGGGCAGATCTCGCCCACACCGTACCGCTGCATGTTCTACTGCGATTTTGTCAGCGGTCCGCTGATCGCGTGAGTCAGAGGTCGTCCGCGTCCTGCTGCGGCTCTTCGCGCGGGTCGGCGGGACGGCCGGTGTAGCTGCCCAGCGGGTCGGCGGGGCTTGCTGAGGCTCGGGCAACGCGCAGCGCGGCGCGCGTCTGCGGCGCGGGCTTTTTCTTTTCTTCCATGCGCAAAAACTCCTTTCCTGTTTGCATATATCGTGCCCCCGTGAGCCATGCTGTATGCGAGGAGGCGGGAACAATGACAGGAAAACGAGTGTTTTGGATCAGCTTCGGGCTCTCGCTGGCCGTCGTGGTGCCGGCATATCTGGCTCTTTTTGCCTATCAGCTCGTCACGCCGTCGGTGGCGGCGGACACGCCGCAGACGGACATCCCCGTGGTCTTTCCCACGGTGCAGGACGACAGGACGCTGCTTGTGATGACGGGCGGCGGCACGGCGCAGACGGCGCAGACGTACGCGCTGGTGCGTCTGGACGCGCTGCACGGGCGCGTCGCGGTGGTGACGCTCCCGCGCGAGACTGTCGTGCTGCGCGACGGCGCGCCTGTGGCGCTCTGCGACGCGGTGCAGTCTGCCGGCCCGACGCAGGGGCTGCGCTCGCTTGAGGAGACGCTGGGCGTCACGATCGACAATTACCTCTTCGCATCGCCCGAGACGCTGTGGAGCATTGCGGAGGTGCTCGGCACGGCGCGCATCCGGTTGAGTTCGTATATCTCCGGCGACGCGCTGGAGCGTCTGGCGCTCTCGGTGGACGGCGTGGACGAGCTGACGCTCTCGCCGCGCCTGTTCGCGGAGGTGCTGGCGTCGGACGAACTGACGGACGACACCGCGTGCGAGCTGCGTGCGTACGGGTATGCGGCGTTTCTCGCGGCGGGACAGCGCAGCCTGGCGGCGCTGCCGGACGCCGTGCGCATGCAGAGCCGGTCCATTGCGACGGATCTGACGGCCACACAGCTGTATGACTATGAGCGCCTGCTGAATTTTTTGCAGGACGCAAATTCCATGGCGTATACGGCGGCCCCGCTGCCGGTCACGCGCGGCACGGCGTGCGAATTGGATGCAAGCGCTGCGGAAATGGCCACTTCCATGCTGGAAAAATGATCGTTTTGACCGTAAAATCGACCGATGTGCGAAAGCAAAAAATATAACATTGGCTTTTTCGCCCGAATATGATATAATACGCAATATCAAACACAGACAGCTCCGGGAGAGAAAGGCCCGGGGCCATCGGCGCTGCGCACGATCAGGGAGGATGCGCGGCGGGCGCCGAACAGACAAAAGGAGGAGGATCGGATTGGCCCGAATCGCAGTAGTGGACGGCTGCGCAGCGGACCGTGACAAGCTGTGCCGTGTTCTGGCGGCGCAGCCTCTGGTACATACGGTCGTCGAGTGTGCCAGCGAAGAGGAGCTGCAGGCAGCAGGGAAGTTTGACGTGGTATTTCTCGCTCTCGCCTGGGAGGGCAGGGAACTCGGGGTCGAGATCGCCCTGCGGCTGAACGATGCTCAGCCGGACTGCGCCGTGGTCTTCTGCACCGCGTTTCCGGAATTGTCGCCGGAAGCATATTGCGCGCGGCACGTGTGTCTGGTCACCAAGGACCGGCTGGAGGAACTGGTGCCGCGGGCGCTGGCCCTCGCGGCCGCGAACGGGCATGGCTTGCGCGTGCCGCATCCGTTCGTCGCGCCGTACCGCGGCGGGGTGCGCATCATTGAACAGGAGCGCGTTTTGTACGTCGAACGGCGGGGCCGCGCTTCGTTCTTCTACCTCATGGACGGCGAGGTGGTGAGCACGCCCAAGAAGCTGTCGGAGCTGCTGGCCGACATCGGCGAGGGGCGGTTCGTGCGGTGCCATGCGAGCTACATGGTCAACATGGACGAGGTCGCGGAGATGCGCCGGCAGATCTTTGAATTGAAAAACGGCATCCAGGTGCCGATCTCCCGCAGCTATCAGCCGGCTGTGCGCGAGGCGTTCGACGAGTACATGACGAATACCGAGCGCGACGAGGACGAGGATGCGGAGGGACGCTCTTGCGCGCGCGGGCGGCGCATGGTAGAATAAAGAGATCGATTCGAAAAGGAGCGTTTCCGCCATGCTGAAATTTCTGCTTCTGGCAGTGGTGCCGCTCGTCATCGCCGTGCTGGCGATGGCGTTTACCTCGCACGATTCGTCGCGCGTGCGCAAGCTGACGGCCGCGCAGGCGCGCGAGATCATCGAGGGCCCCGGCCATGTGATCGTCGTCGACGTGCGCGAAGCGGACGCCTACGACGCCGGTCACATCCCCGGCGCGGTGCTGCTGCCGCTGAGCCGCCTGTCGCGCCACGCGCCCATCACGCTGCCGGACAAGAGCGTGCCCGTCCTCGTGTACAGCGAGACGGGCTCCAGTTCCGCGCGCGCCGCGGCGCAGCTGTCCGGGATGGGCTACGAGGACGTGTCCGACTTCGGCGGTCTGCGCAGCTGGTCGTACGACGTCGTGACCACCGAACAGGAGGAGAGCGCTGAGCGCGTGTGACGCCCGGCGCAAAAAGCGTCCGCGCGGGGCGTTCGTCCCGCGCGGACGCTTGTGCTTTTTGACGAGCGGGCCGGTTCCCGGCCGGAAAGGAGACGCCGTGGAAGTGATGAACTTTACCGCGACGCGGCGCGGCGCGGCCATCGTGGGCCTGTGGGCGTTCGGCGCGTCGTGCCTGATGGCGTATCTGCTGGCCGGCTTCGCGTGGCTGCCGGGCCTGATGTGGCTGTGCGCGGCGCTGTCCGTCACGGCGCTGCCCGCATACCTCGCGTCGGCGCAGCTGCGCTGCGGGGCGCATCACCTGACGCTGCGGCGCGGCCGCGTGCTGAGCACGGTGCGCCGGATGCCGTTGCGCTTCATCACCGGGTGCAGCATCTGGGCGACGCCGCTCCAGCGCATGACGGGCACGTGCGTCCTCGTCGTGCACACCAGCGGCGTCACGACGCTCGTGCCGGGCGTGCGCAGGTCGGACGCCGAGCGCCTCGCCGCGCATCTGTCGCAGGGAGGTGTGCTGCGATGAGCGGCCAGTTCCATCCGCTGCACGCGCTGCGCTATCTGCGCTACGGCTTTGTGCTGTGCCTCGTGCCGATGGTGCAGGCGCTGCTCGCGTTCGACCTCGAGTCGCTGGCCGTCGCCTTGCGCCAGGACGCCGCGATCCTCATCGTCTGCTGCGCGCTGGCGGCGGTGCTGTGGCGCTCGACGTGGTTTTCCGTCGAGGGCGACGCCGTCTGCGCGCGAGAGGGCGTGTTTTTGCTGTCGTCGCACCGGTATGCGTCGAAGAGCATCTCCGCCGTGGAGATCAGCCGTCCGCTGCACTGCCGGATGCTGGGCGCGTCGAATGTGACGATCTACTTCAAATCGCGCGGCGCGCGCCGCAAAGTTGTGCTGTGCCTGCCGCGCCGCGCCGCGGCCGAGGCCGCGCAGGCGCTGCTGCCCGTGCGGGACGACACGTCCGTGTTCGCGCCGATGGGCTTTGAGCGGTTCGCGCTGGTGATGCTGTCCGCGAACCTGCTGACGGGCTGCGTGTTCGTGTATCTCGGGGCCAGACGGCTGACGGAGTGGCTCGGGCAACCCGTGCGCGACAAGGCGCTGGAGAATTTCACGCGGCTGGAATCCCTGCTCGCGAGCGTGCTGCCCGCCGGCCTCGCGCTGGCGACGGCGGCGCTGTTCGTGCTGATCGCGGCGGCGTTTCTTGTGTCGCTGCTGCACACGGCGGGATTCCGCGTGTGCCGCAACGGCGGCGTCATCATCAGCCGCGGCGGGCTTCTCACGAAGCTGGAGCGGCGCATCCTCGTCTCGGCCGTCACGAGTGCCGATGTGCGCGTCACGCCCGTGGCGCGGCTTTTGCGCCGCAGGCCGGTGTACGTCACGGCGGGCAGCTACCGCGGCGGCGACCTGCCGCTGATGGTCTGCCGCGTCGAAGCGCGCCGCGCGCCGCAGGCGCTCGTGCCCGACTATGCGCCCGCGGACGGGTCGTTGTGCGTGCCCGCGAGGAAAAGCCTGCCGCAGTATCTCTGGAAGCCGGGCTCGGCGCTGGCCGCCAGCCTGGCGCTGTGCGGCGCGGCGCTGTGGACGGTGCCGGGCGTGCTTCCGGTGCTCTACATCCCGCTGATCGCGTCGCTGGCGTGCTGCGCGGTGTCGGCCGAGGGCTATTTCGCCGAGGGCGTACGCCGAAACGAAAACCGCACGCTGAGCGTCACGTATACGCGTTTTTTCACGCGCCACGAGGTCTGCGTCCTCACGCCGGACGTCTCGTATGAGATGTTCCGCCACCCCGTGGCCGTCAATCAGGGCCGGTGCGACTTCACGGTGCGCCTGCCGTGCGGCGTCCGCTGCCGCGCGCGCGGCGTGCTGTTCTGCGAGGCCGACCGGCTGCCGCTTCTCTATTGAAAGAGGGTCTTTGCTGTGATTCAAGCTGTCATTTTTGATCTCGACGGCACGCTGCTCGACACGCTCGGCGACCTCGCCGGGGCCGGCAACCACGCGCTGCGCGCGATGGGCCTCGAGACGCATCCCGTCGACGCGTATCGCCGTATGGTGGGCAACGGCATCCCGAAGCTGATCGAGCGGATGCTGCCCGCCGGGTCGGGCGAGGCGACGCGCGCCGTCGCGCTCGAGCTGTTCCGCAACTGGTACAACGCGCACGGCTTCGACGTCACCGCGCCGTATCCCGGCATCCCGCGCCTGCTCGAACGCCTCGCGTCGCTGGGCGTCGCCACGGCCGTCGTCTCGAACAAGGACGACGCGATGACGAAGGCCATCGCCGCGCACTATTTCCCCGACCACGCGTTCACGGCTGTCATCGGCCGCCGCGACGGCGTGCCCGCGAAGCCGGACCCCGCCTCTGTGCGCGAGGCGATGGCCGCGATGGGCCGCGCGCCGTCCGAGTGCCTCTATGTCGGCGACAGCGACGTCGACGTGCTGACCGCGCACAACGCGGGGCTTTGCTGCTGCGGCGCGCTGTGGGGCTTCCGCGGCCGCGCGGAGCTGGAGGCCGCCGGCGCCGACCTGCTCGCGGCGACCGCGGACGACGTCCTCGCCGCCGTGCTGAACGGATAAAAAAACCGCGCTCCTCCCGGAGCGCGGTTGAGGCTGTCGAAAAAGCCCACTGCGCGAAAACAGCGGGTGGCCTCCCCATTGAGGGGAGGTGCCGGAGCGAAGCGAGGCGGAGGGGTGAATTGCATTCGTTGACCGATACAGCGAACTTTTTTCAAAGCAAAATTGTCAGGCTCGTGCAGTTCACCCTTCCGGCCCTTCGGGCCACCTCCCCTCAAAGGGGAGGCAAGAACATGCTTTTTTAGGTTTATCGACAAGCTGAACCGCGCTCCTCCCGGAGCGCGGTTTTTTGACATGCGTTTGTTGGCCTTTGTGGCCGTCCCCTGCGAAAGGGCAGATGTTTTGCTCCCCTCAAAGGGGCGCGTTTTGCAGGCCGGCGCGAGCGGTCACGCCTCCCAGATCGGCTCTTTCAGCACCCAGCGGCCGCACTCGTCCTTGCGGAAGAGGTCGCGGTTGTAGAACTTGTCCATGATGGCCCAGAACTCCGTCTCCGTGTAGCCGCAGAACTCGCAGAAATCGCGCACACACAGCGGGTCGAGCGCGCCGTCGCGCTCGCGGATGATGGGAATGGCCTCCTCGCGCGTCATCATGCCGTAGCGGATGTAGCGCGCGGTGTAGTCCGTCGCGGCCGCGTGGCCGAACTTCGGGTACTTGAGCCACGAGTGCACGAGGTACGCACGGGAATCGATCTGGTCGAAGTTCTCGGCGTGGTGCGTGCGGTCCCACTCGTGGGTGAGGTCGTGGAAGCCGCGGCTCTTCGCCAGCTGATAGTTCTTGTAGCTGTTCCAGGGCAGGAAATAGCTCATGTAGAACGGGTCGAGCTTCGCGAGCTCCTCGGCGGTGGGCGCCTCGGTGAGGATGAGGTCGTTCTCCGTCACGCCGTACGAGAGCAGCTCC
>CALXIU010000094.1 GCA_944388415.1 uncultured Ruthenibacterium sp.
AAGGTGAGCATGGCTGCCAGCCAACGCTGCTTTGTTTGAACAGATAGAGTATAGCGCACAAACGCCCGTCTGTCAAGCATTTTTTGCTTCCAGCGGCACGTCGATCTCGCGCCCGAGCTCGAACGAATAGATCGTGCATTTCACGACGCGCACGCCGAGGCGCTTTTCCACCGCCGCGCGGTACAAAAGAAGCTGCTTCTGGTACGCGCGCACGAAACCGGCGGGCGTTTTGCCGCGGTCTGTCTTGTAGTCGGCGATCTCGGCCGTGTTTCCGTTCACGAGCACGGCGTCGGCGATGCCCTGCACGAGCACGGGCGTGTTTTCGAGGCCCTCCGGCATGTCGCGCACAAAGCGCGCGGGCACGGCGGTGATGAAGTCGTACTCGCGCAACAGCCTCTCCGCCGCGCGCATCCGCGCGGCGAGGTCCGACGCGAAGAACGCCTCGATGCGCTCGCGCGGCAGCTTCTCCGCGAGCGCCCCGTCGAGATAGCCTTCGCGCACGAGGCGCTCCAGCTCCGCGCCCGCGTCGCGCGCGGCGGCGCCGAAGTCGGCGAACTGCAAAAACGCGTGCTGCGCGGTGCCGCGCTCGGCGGCCGTGAGGCCCTCTTTGTAGAGGAACGCCGGACGCGCAAGCACGGGGGAATCCTCCGCGTGGGCGAGCGACGAGACGCTGACCTTGACCGGCAGCTGCGACAGCGCCGCCGCCGGGTCCGCGCGTGAAAAGCCCGCGCACAGCGCGTCCGTCAGCGCCGCGTCGGGCGCGGCCTCGCGTTTGAACGGGCGCTCCTCCGCCGCCTGCACGGCGTCCGGGCGCACGATCCCGGCGCGCAGCCTGCCCTGCGCGGGCAGCAGCGGCAGCGCGGCGGCGTTTGCCGCCCTGCGCAGCGCGCCGCCGTCCGGGTGCAGCAGCGCGGCGGCGAGCAGCCACTCGCCGAGGCTGCGCCGCTGCGCGGCGAAGTACGGCACGGCCCCGCCGAGGCCGCTCATCGCGGACTCGAGCGAGGCGAGCGTCTTCTCCGCGTCGCGCAGCGCGGCGGTGACGACGAGCTTGTCGCGCGCACGGGTGAGCGCGACGTACAACACGCGCATCTCCTCGCTGACGGCCTCGGCCGTCAGCGCCAGCTTCAGCGCGCGGTGCGGCGCGGTGGCGAAGAGGCCGCCCGGGCCGCGCAGCGTCAGGCCCGCGCCGAGCCGCGGATGGAACAGCACGTTCTGCGCCGCGTCGCGCAGGTTGAATTTGTGCGTCGTGTCCGCGAGGATCACGACCGGGAACTCCAGCCCCTTCGAGCGGTGGATGGTCATGATCGAGACGCGGCCCTCCGGCGCGCGCGCGGGCGCGGACGAGCCGGGCGCGGACGATTCGAGCGCCGCGTCCACATAGCGCAGGAACGCGGACAGCCCCGCCGCGCCGCCGCTTGGCGACGACGACGCGAGCGCGGCGAAGCGGCGCAGATTCTCGCGCCTTGCCGCGCCGTTTTCCATCGCGCCGGCGGCGGCGTAGCAGTGCGTGCGCGTGAAGATCTCGGCACACAGGCCGGCGGGGTCGAGCGTCTGGGCCAGCGCGCGCAGGTCGCCCAGCAGACGGTACAGCGCGCGCTCCTTTTCGCCGTCCGCGCGCAGCAGCGCGGCGTAGAGCGTCGCGTCCGGCGCGGCGGCGCGCAGCCGCACGAGGTCGTCCGGCTCAAAGCCGCCCGCGGGCGAGAGCATCACGGCGGCCATGTGCACATCCTGCGCGGGGTTGTCGACGGCGCGCAGCAGCGAGATGAGCGCCGAGACCTCCGGGCTGTGGAGATAGTCCTCGCCGGTGTCGGCGCAGGCGGGCACGTCGAGCGCGGCGAGCGCCGCCTCGTAGGCCGCGAAGCCGCCGCGCGTGCGCAGCAGCACGCAGAAGTCTCCGTAGCCGCACGGGCGCGTGCCGCCGGATTTTTCGCGCACGGCAAAGCCGCTCTCGACCATGCTGCGGATCGTCCGCGCGACGCACGCGGCGTCGGCCTCCAGCGCGTCGCCGTCGCCCGCCTCGACGACCTTCACCTCCATCGGACCGCCGTCGTAGCCGGACGGCGCGCCCTCGTGCAGCGCCTCGGCGTCACCGTAGTCGACGTCGCCGACCTCGCGCGTCATCAGACAGGCGAACACGTCGTTCACCGCATCGATGACGTTTTTCGCGCTGCGGAAGTTCTCGCCGAGCGTGACGGCCGCGGGGTGCGGCCCGCCGGGCGCGTACGGCGCGCACGCGTCGCGCTGGCGCACGAAGATCTCGGGGCTGGCGAGGCGGAAGCGGTAGATGCTCTGCTTCACGTCGCCCACAAAGAAGAGGTTCGAGCCGTCGTCGCGCGCGAGGCACCGGTATAAAAGCGCCTGGATGGCGTTCGTGTCCTGGTATTCGTCGACGAGCACGGCGTCAAACTGCGCGGAGATCTGGCGCGCCTCGGGCGTTTTTTCGTCCGTCTCCGTGCAGAGGAGCCGCAGCGCGAGATGCTCGAAATCGCTGTACTCGAGCGCCTTTTCGCGCAGCTTCGCGGCGAAGAACAGCTCCTCGAAGCGGCCGGCCGCGCGCGCGAGGGCGCGCAGCATCGGCGCGACGCGGGCGCGGTCGCCGTCGAACTGTGCCTCGGTGCACACGAAGATCTCGTCCGAGAGCTTCGCCATCTCCTTCTTCACGGCGGCGCGCAGATCCTTGACGAGCTGGCCCGCGTCGCCCGCGCCGCGCACGGCGGCGAGGCGCGACGGCTTGTACTCCGCCGCGCGGACGGCGGCGTCGTCCCAGCGGCCGGCGCGGATGTCGGCGAGCATCGCCTCGCACTCGGACTCGTCCTCGGCGAGCGCGCGGTCGTACGCCGCGATCGACGCGTCAGACGCGACGGCGGCGCGGGCGGAGCGCACGAGGCGCAGCGCGCCCTCCGCGCACTGTTCGCCCGCGGCGAGCAGCGCGCGGCCCCACTTCGTCCGCGCGAGCGGCTCGCCCGTCTCCCAGTCGGCGCAGACGTCCCGCCGGACGCGCTGCGGGTGCGGCAGCGTGCGCGAGAACTCGTACAGGCGCAGCACGGCGGACGCCGCGGCGGCGTCCGTGCGCGCGCGGCCGTACAGCGCGGCGAAGGCGCGGAAGTCCTCGTCGGCGGCGAACTCCTCCATCGTCTGCGCCAGCGCCGCCTCGCGCAGCGCGCGGGCCAGCGCGTCGTCCGCGAGCGTGAAGTCCGGCGGCAGGTCGAGCTTTGCAAACCACGTCTTGAGCAGCTGCATGCAAAACGCGTCGACCGTGCAGATAGGCGCGCGGCCCAGAAGGATGCGCTGGCGGCGCAAAAACGCGCTGCCGGGGTCGGCCGCGAGCTTCTCGGCGAGGCGCGCGGCGATGCGCCCGCGCAGCTCCTCGGCGGCGGCGCGGGTGAACGTGACGATGAGCAGCCGGTCGGCGTCGACGGGACGCGCGCCGTCCGTGACAAGGCGCACGGCGCGCTCCGTCAGCACGGCCGTCTTGCCGCTGCCGGCGGCGGCGCTGACAAGCAGCATCCCGCCGCTGTCTTCGATCGCGGCCTGCTGGTTCGGAGTCCACTTCATTTGTCGCCGCCTCCTTCCTGTTCCGGTTCAAACACGCGGCCGGGCGCCTCGACCTTCCGCTCGCCGCGACCGTCCTCGTGGCGGCACACGACGCGGTAGTCGCACACGTCGCATGGGCTCTTTTCGCCGCGCACGAGCGGCGAGGCCGCGACGTCGCCCGCGTACAGTCCCTCGGCCATCTGCACGACGAGGTCCTCGAGGTGGCGCTCGATACAGCCGAGCTTCTCGAGCCCCGCGAGCTTCGCGGTGGCGCGCGGCGCGCCCTTCGCGGTGAATGTGAACGGCACGAACAGGCCCGTCGCGGCGCGGTCCATCCCGCCAATGACGACGGGATCGTTCAGCACGAGGCCGTCGACGCGGTATACGGCGGGCCTGTCCGCCTCGTCGCGCGCGGCCGCCTTCGGCGCGGGGTCGCCCGCGAGGTACAACACGCCCGCGGGGACGGCGTCTTCGTGCGCGCGGCACAGCGTGAAGAGGTAGAACAGCATCTGCGTGTTGAGGCCGCAGTACACGTCGTCGAGGCGGAACTCCTTGTCGCCCGTCTTGTAGTCGACGACGCGCACGTAGCGCTTGCCCTCGCGCTCCATCACGTCGACGCGGTCGATCTGGCCGACGATGCGCACCTCGCGCCCGCCGGGCGTGACGACGCGCAGCGGCTCCTCGCCGCCCTCGCCGATCGTCTGTTCGAACGCGATGGGGTGGAACGAACTCTGGCGCTGCTCCGCCTGCAAGTATTCCAGCAACCGCGCGACGCCGTCGACGAGGCGCTCGATCAGGTACGCGAAGCGCGCCGACGCGTCGGGCATGAAGCGCGCGACGTACTCGTCCGCAAGCTGCGCGGCCAGCGCGCGGAGTTCGCCGGGCGAGAGGTCCGTGAACCCGTCGCCCGTACGCCTGAGCGCGTTCTCGAGCAAAAAGTGGACGAGCGTGCCGCTCTCGAGCGGCGACAGCTCGGCCTTACGGCGCGGGCGGATGCGCAGCACGTACTGCAAAAAGTACGCGAAGCGGCAGCGGTAATACTGCTCGACGCGCGTGGGCGAGACGGTGAGCGACCGCCCCAGCAGGCGCTCGACGGCGCGGGTGTCGCGCACGGCGAACGGGCGCGGCGACGCGGCGGCGGCCATCGCGGCGAGCGCGCCGTCCGCGCCGCCCCACCGGCGCAGCGCGGCCTCGAGCGACGCGGACAGCGGCGTGTCGTCTCGGTAGCGCTCGCCGAGGAGGTCGAGCGCGGCGGCGGGCGTCGGGGCGCGCTCGGCGTCCGTCAGCTCCGCCCCGGGCGGGCGCAGCGCCTCCAGCGCGGGCAAAAGCGCGCTGGACGTCTCCTGCGAGTCGGGGCAGCTGATATAGAGCCTCTGCGACGGCGCGGTCAGCGCACGGTAGAAGAACATCTGCTCGAGCAGCGTGCGGTTTTCGTAGCTGCCGGGCATCTCGACGCCGACGGCGACGAGCGTCTCGCGGTCGGTGTGCGTCAAAAGTCCGCTGTAGCCGACCGTCTTCGGGAACTCGCCCTCGGCCGCGCCCAGCACGAAGCAGCACAAAGGCCCGGCCAGGCGCATCCTGTCGGCGGTGGTGACGATGAGGTTGTTCTGCGTCTGCGGCACGCGGCCGACCTCGCTGGCGCGCACGAGCAGCAGAAGAAGCTCGTCGTATTCGGCGGCGGTCAGCTCGTCGCCGCCGCACAGGGCGTTCATCTCGTCGAGCAGGGCCATCGCGGTGTTGTACGCGCCGCACAACCCGGCCGAGCGCGCGTCGTCGCCCGCCGCGCGGGCGCGCTCAGCCTGCTCGAGGGTGTGCTGCGCGCCGCCGAACGAGTCGAGCAGCAGGTACAGCGCGCGGGAGATCGCGAGCGCCGTGCCGCCGCGCGCGGCGGCGAGAAAGCGCTCGAGCTTCGGCATCACGGCGGCGCGCACGCGCTCAGCCGTCTCGCGCACGGCGGCGTCCGCGGGCGTCTCGCGCTCGGCAAAGCCCGAGGCGCTCTTTTCAAACGGCGCGCGCCACGCGTCGCCCGAAAGCTGCCAGACGTAGGCGTAGTTCTCCGCCGCCGCGATGTCCTGCGCGGAGAAGCCGCACAGGTCTGTCTTGAGCAGGCGCAGCACGCCCTCGCTCGTGACGCCGCGCGCCGCGAGCGCCAGCGCCGCGCGGAAGAACGACGCGGGCGCGGAGTATTCGAGCGTGGCGCTCTCGTCGAGGAAGAACGGCACGCCCGCGAGCGTCAGCGCCTCGCGCAGCGGCGCGCCGTAGACGTCCAGCGTGCGGCAGACGACGGCCATCGAGCCGTACGGCACGCCCTCGCGCGCGAGCTTCGCAGCCGTGCACGCGGCGAGGAAGCACTCCTCGCGCACATCCTTCGGGCGTGTGAACCAAAGCCCGCGCGCATCGCCCGCCTCCGCCTCGCCGAGAGCGAGGACGCGGCCGAGCGCGGCGATGCCGGGCGCGTTTTCATGGCGGACGCCGCGCTCAAGCATCTCGGGCGCGGCGATGCGCACACCCGCCGCAGCCGCGATGCGGCGCAGACGCGCGGCGGCGCGCTTGACAGGGCTGAACAGGCCCATGCC